>VBFO01000141.1 GCA_005881025.1 Chloroflexota bacterium
CCTGACGGTTTCGGGCAACAGCTCCCAGATCGAGGTCGTGCCGCGGACGTGCCCGCCCGCCTCGAAGCCTTGCACGATCACGGCGTCGACTCCGGCGGCGACGGCAGCCTTGGCTTCGGCGGCCGAACCGACCTGGATCAATACCTTCTTGTGGTGACGGTGGGGGGCGTCGACGTAGGGGGTGGGGTCGCCCCAGAACAGCACGATCGCCGCCACGTCCAGCTCGCTGATGGCCGCGATCAGGTCGCGGAGGAGGACGTCGTCGCCTGGGTCGGTCTCGGCGATGATCACGTTCACGCCGAAGGGCGCGCTGGTGAGGGAGCGGGTCTTGGCGATGCGGGCGGCGACGAGCTCGATGGGGGACGAGCCGCCGCCCAGGACACCAAAGCCGCCGGCGTTGGAGACGGCTGCGGCCAGCTCGGGGCCTGCGGCCCAGCCGATGCCGGCGTTCAGGATGGGGTAGCGCACATCCAGCAGGTCGCAGAGGGGGGTGTGCAGGCTGGATCTCACGCGTCGATTATCGGGGCCCACGGTCCCCGTGCCGGCTCCCGGGCGGGTTGAGGGACGAAGGTCGGCCCCTATTCTTGGGTGAGTGAGCACCACGCTCGACCGTCACTCCTACCCCTTTACGGCGATCGTCGGCCAGGACTCGATGAAGCTGGCCTTGATCCTGAATGCCATCGTGCCGGCGATCGGCGGTGTGCTCATCCGCGGCGAGAAGGGCACCGGCAAGTCCACCGCGGTCCGGGCCCTCGCTCGCCTGCTCCCCGAGCACCAGGTGGTCGAGGGCTGTCACTACGGCTGCGACCCGGCCGACGTCGACAACCTGTGCGCGGACTGCCGGCTGCGCCTCGCCGAGCACGGAGTCCTGCCGGTGCACACGCGGCGCATGCGGGTCGTCGAGCTCCCCATCAACGCCTCCGAGGATCGGGTCGTCGGCACCATCGACATCGAGTCAGCGTTGCGCTCTGGCGCCCGTCGCTTCGAGCCCGGAGTTCTGGCTGATGCCAATCGCAACATCCTCTACGTCGACGAGGTCAACCTGCTCGACGATCACCTGGTCGACGTCCTCCTGGACGCCGCCGCGATGGGTATCAACCTGGTCGAGCGAGAGGGCGTGTCCTTCGCTCATCCGTCGCGGTTCATCCTCGTTGGCACGATGAACCCGGAGGAGGGCGAGCTGCGCCCGCAGCTGCTGGATCGATTCGGGCTGTGTGTCGATGTCGAGGGCATACGCGATCCCGACCAGCGGGTTCTCATCGCCGAGCGTGACGCGGACTTCAAGCGCGGCGACCACGAGTTCTTGAACGAGTTCGCCGCCGCCGACCACAACCTCTCGCGCGCCTTGGCCGAAGCGATCGGTGCGGTCGCCGGCGTCAAGGTCACGCCGGGACAGACGCGGCTTGTTTCCTCGATCTGCGTCGAGGCTGACGTGCTCGGACATCGCGCCGACGTCGTCATCGACAGAGCCATGCGCGCGCTGGCCGCGTATCGACGACATCACACGCCCACCCGCGAGGACATCTATGACGCGGCCACGCTCGCGCTCGCCCACCGTGCCCGGCAGCCGCTGCGGCGTGAGGACGACGAGACCGGCTCGCCCGAGCGGGCCGACGACCAGGAAGGTTCCCGGCCTTCCGACTCGGAGGCCTCGGACCCGCAGCCATCTCAGAGCGAGTCGCCTGCGGAGGCGAGCGCTGACCAGAGCGCCTCGGCAGCTGACTCAGGTGAGCAGTCGGCCGGGAGCGACCAGGGCATGACAACGGGCGGCTCCAGCGGGCACGAGTCCTCGCCGGATGCGGCCGAGATCTTCAACCTGCGCCGGATCGATCTGCCGCGCCAGCGGCGCGTCCGCAAGCAGGGCGGCAAGCGTGCCGCCAGCCAGACCCCCGATCGCCGCGGTCGCTACGTGCGGGCCGAGCCAAAGGCGAAGGTCAATGACCTGGCCATCGATGCCACCGTGCGGGCGGCCGCGCCGATGCAGCGGGACCGCGGCCGCCTGGAAGGCGAGCGTCTTCTGCTCGAGCGTGAGGACCTGCGGCAGAAGGTGCGCGAGCGCAAGGTCGGCAACCTGATCGTCTTCGTGGTCGACGCGTCCGCCTCGATGGACGCCGAGCAGCGAATGGCCGCGACCAAGGGCGCGATCCTCTCCCTGCTGCAGGACGCGTACGTGCGGCGCGACCGGGTGGCGGTCGTGATCTTCAAAAACCGGACGGCGGAGGTGGTCCTGCGCCCGACGTCCAGCGTTTCGCTCGCCAGGCGGAGGCTGGAGAAGCTTTCGGTCGGCGGGACAACCCCGCTCACTCACGGGCTGATGGCCGGTTACAAAGTCGTCAAAACAGAGCTGCTGCGCGATCCCACGATCCGCCCGCTGCTGGTCCTGATCAGCGACGGCCGCGGCAACATCTCGATGTTCAAGGAGGAGCCGCTGGTAGAGGCCCAGAAGGTCGCGGGTCTCATCGAGGCCGAGTCCATCGACTGCCTGGTCATCGACTCCGCCCGCGATTACAGCCATCTGCCCTCGGTGCAGCACCTTGCCCGCGTGGCGCCGATGTATCAGACCTACGCCATCAACGCGTGCGCCGACCTCGCCGAGCGCATGGGCGCCCGCTACTACGGCCTTTACGACCTGTCGAGGGACGAGATCGCCTCCGCGGTGGAGCGGGAGCTGGGCAGGAGCGCTCGGTAGACTCATTGACGCTTTGGCAATAGATCGTTACTCCTACCCGTTCACCGCGATTGTCGGCCAGGACAAGATGAAGCTGGCCCTGGTCCTGAACGCCATCAACCCGTCCATCGGCGGGGTGTTGATCCGCGGCGAGAAGGGCACCGGCAAATCGACGGCCGTCCGGGCCCTGGCGCGCCTGCTGCCGGACCAGCGTGTCGTCGAGGGGTGTCACTTCGGGTGCCACCCGGACGACCCAGAAGACTGGTGCTTCGAATGCCGTCAGCGCGCTGAGTCCGGCCCCTTGCCGTCGACGGTGCGGCGGATGCGAGTCGTCGAGCTGCCCATCAACGCCTCCGAGGACCGTGTGGTCGGGACCATCGACCTGGAGGCCGCGCTCAAAGAAGGCTCGCGCCGTTTCGAGCCCGGAGTGCTGGCCGAGGCCAACCGCAACATCCTCTACGTCGACGAGGTGAACCTTCTCGACGACCACATCGTTGACGTGCTCCTCGACGCCGCCGCCATGGGCATCAACACTGTCGAGCGCGAGGGCGTGTCGGTCTCGCATCCGTCGCGGTTCATCCTCGTCGGGACCATGAACCCGGAGGAGGGCGAGCTGCGGCCGCAGCTGCTCGACCGCTTCGGGCTCTGTGTCGACGTCGAAGGCATCCGCGACCTGGACCAGCGCGTATCGATCGTCGAGAAGCGCGCACGGTGGGAAAGCGACCCCAACGGCTTCTACCAGCAGCATGCGGAGTCCGAGCAGGACGTCCGGTCTCACATCGCCGAGGGCATCGCCACGTTCCCCGAGGTCGACCTGCCGCGCGAGATCCTCAAGCTCGTCGCACAGATCTCGATCGCCCTGGAGGTCGACGGTCATCGCTCAGACCTCGTGTGCGCTCGGGCTGCGCAGGCGAAAGCCGCCTACGACGAGGCCGAGGAGGTCAAGGTCACCCACGTCAGCGAGGTTGCCGAGATGGTGTTCGCCCATCGCGTGCACTCGGTGCCTTTCGGCAAGGGCGGTCCAAACCTGGGCGAGGTCATCGCGAGGATGGTCGGGCAGCAGTAAGCGGTCAGCGGCGACCTAGAAGCTGAAGCACTCCATCAGGTTGCCGATCTCGGGCCTGCCATCGCGCGGCGGCGCCGGCGGCCCCGTCGAGGCTTTCGCGGCCTCGTAGTCAGGGCCGGCCGGCGTCGAGGTGTCGAACGCCGGGTTCTTCGAGGCGAGCGTCGGCAGGTGAAAAACGGCTTCGATGAACTTGAGCACCGACGTGTGGTCGTAGGCGGTCGGTTCGAGGTGCCCGCGCCTGGCGAAAGGTGAAACAACCCAGGCCGGCACCCTGATGCCGAGGCCGAACGCATCCAGCTGGGGTGGGGGCACATGGTCGAAGAAACCGCCGCCTTCGTCGTAAGTGAGGACGTACGCTGCGCTGCTCCAGGCTGCGGATTGGCGCAGAGCGGTGATGAGCTCCTGCTGGAGCCGCATGCCAGGCGCCACAGTGGCTGGGGGATGCTCATCCTCCTGCGATAGGAAGCTCGGCACCAGGTACGAGACCTGCGGAAGGGTTCCTGCGCGCAGGTCCTGCATGTAGTCAGCCTTGGTGTGAGCCACACGCGGCTCTCCGGTCCAACGCCTGAAGAACCGGAAGACGTTGTTCACCACGCCGGGTCCGAGGTTGTAGACCTTCCAGCTGACGCCGGCGGCGTCGAGGAGGTCGAGGATGGTCGGAAACTCGAGCCGGCCGAACATGGAGAGAGGGTTGGTGGTGATCCCACCGGACGTGCCGGCCGCGAGGTAGAGGCGGTTGGGGATGGTTGGCCCGAGCACTGATGCGAAGTAGTTGACGCAGAGCGTCGAGTCGCTGAAGAGGCTGTAGTAAAAGGGCAGATCGTTTTCCGTGTAGTAGCCGAGCGCGCCTGCGCCATTCGTGCGCGCGAAGCCGTCCATGGCGCCGTTGTCGAACTCTTTGTGAATCGCTTTCCACGAATGGCCGATGTCCGCAACGGCGAGCGTGGTGAGGTGATGGGGCCTGATGGCCGCGCCACCCGCGTCTTGCTGGCTGTAGCCGTCGGGCACGCCGTATGGACCGGCGAACGGAGCAAAACCGTAGTAGTGGTCGAAGGACCGGTTCTCCTGCATCGCCACGAGGACGTGCTGGATCGGCAGCGGGATGGGGGATCGGGAAGGACCGGAAGGCGAGGTCCGGCAGGTGACCAGCGGAGCTGCGGCGCCCGCCAGCGCGATGGTGGCTGCCCCTTTGAGGAAGTCCCGCCGGCTCACCGGCCGGTCGAGTATCGGTTCGCTCATATGTCCGAATACTCCATCACGAGACTTAGGCGGTGGAACCGAGGTGGCCGCTCACTAAACTGGGCCCGACATGGCCTCCGTCACCCAGGAACCGGCTCTTCAGCCGCAGCGTGCAGCCGAGCTTCTCGTTCGCCTCGAGTCCAACGTGCACCAGGTAATCGTCGGCAAGAGCGAGGTCGTTCGAATCGCCACGGCCGGCCTGGTCGCCGGAGGTCACGTTCTGCTGCAGGACCTGCCAGGCACGGGCAAGACCATGCTGGCGAGGGCGCTTGCCACCTCCGTCGGAGGGACGTTCCGGCGCATCCAGTGCACACCTGACCTGCTGCCGTCGGACATCACCGGGTCGAGCATCTTCAACCAGAAAGACGTGACCTTTGAATTCGTCGCCGGCCCGATCTTCGCCAACATCGTGCTGGCGGACGAGGTCAATCGCGCCACCCCGCGCACGCAGTCGGCGCTGCTGGAGGCGATGGGTGAGGGCCAGGTCACCATCGAAGGCACCACCCGTGAGCTCCCCAAGCCGTTCTTCGTCATCGCAACCCAGAACCCTGTCGAGTTCCACGGCACCTACCCGCTCCCGGAGTCTCAGCTCGACCGCTTCATCCTGTCGGCCGAGATGGGCCCGCCGACGGACGAGGAGGCGATGGAGGTGCTGGCGAGCCGCGAGCATGGCGACCCGATCGCCGATCTCCGGCCGGTGGTGGCCCTGGAGGAGGTCGTCGAGCTCCAGGAGGCGTGCCTTCGCGTTGTGGTCGCGCCGGCGATCCGTGCCTACGTGGTGGCAGTGCTGAATGCAGTTCGTGCCCGCCCCGAGGTGATGCTGCCGGCAAGCATGCGCGCCGGCCTTTACCTGCAGCGCGCCGCCCAGGCGTGGGCGCTTTTCGGCGGGCGCGACTTCGTGCTGCCCGACGACATCAAGCGTTTGGTGCAGCCGGTGCTGGCGCACCGGCTCGGCATGCGCGGCCGAGCGAAGGCCGCGGACGTGCTGGCAGAAGTGGTGACGGCAGTGCCGCTGCCGCCGCTGCGACAGCACTAGGTAGGTCCGCGACGCCGACTGCCCGGTTCTTCGGTGCCCTCGCAGTCGCACTGATCCTCTTCTATTACGCCGGCACGTCCGAGGTGGCGTGGCTGTACCTCCTGGCCTACGCCATCGCGGCGCTCATCGTCGCGTCCTTTCTTTATGCGCGCTGGAATCGCGGCGTACGTGGGGAGATCCA
>VBFO01000142.1 GCA_005881025.1 Chloroflexota bacterium
AAGCGCGCGATCGACGAGGGCAAGACCTTCTACACGCACACGCAGGGGCTGAAGCGCGCGATCGACGAGGGCAAGACCTTCTACACGCACACGCAGGGGCTGCTGTCCCTGCGCGCGCGGCTGGTCGCGAAGCTGGAGCGAGTCAACGGGATCCGCGTAACGCCCGACCGGATCGCCACCGCGCCGGGTGGCGTGGGCGCGATCGCCGCCGTTTTCGCATCCGTCCTGGAGCCCGGCGACGAGGTGCTGCTGCCCGACCCGGGCTGGCCGAACACCCGGATCATGCTGTCCTGGACGGGCACCCGCGGCATTTTCTATCCTTGCCCGCCCTTGGGTGGATTCCTGCCCGACCTCGACGCGCTCGAGGGATTGATCACGCCGCGCACCAAGCTGTTGCTGGTCAACAGCCCGAACAACCCGACGGGTGCGGTGTATCCGCGAGCGACCATCGAGCGCTTGATCGAGATCGCGCAGCGCCACAACCTGTGGCTGCTGAGCGACGAGTGCTACGACCAGATCCTCCTCGACGGCGAGTGGACGAGCCCGGCATCGCTGGCGCCGGAGGACTCTCGCATCGCCTCGGTGTTCACCTTCTCCAAGACCTACGCGATGACCGGCTGGCGGCTTGGGTACGTGGCCGGCTCGGCGGAGCTGCTGGACACCGTGACCAAGGTGCTCGAGTCCAACTCTTCGTGCGTCTCCACGATCAGCCAGGTCGCGGCTGAGGCGGCGCTCGATGGGCCGCAGGACTGCGTGGGCGAGATGAACGAGGCCTACCGGCGGCGGCGCGACGCGGTGGTCGACATCCTGCGCGAGGCGGACCTCTTCATCAGCGAGCCGAAGGGGGCCTTCTACTGCATGGCCGACGTCTCTCCATCCGGCATGAGCTCGCGCGACTTCGCGTTCAAGCTGCTGCGGGAGCGTGGCGTCTCGGTGGCACCGGGCAGCGCATTCGGGCAGGTCGCCACGGGGGCGGTGAGGATCAGCCTGGCCAGCTCGGACCAGGACCTCCGGGAGGGGGTCGGGCGGCTGGCGAACTACGTGCACGAGCTGGCGTAACCGGTTCCGGCGAAGGGCCGTTTGAGCCTATGTGCTGCTACTCAAGCCTTTCCTCTCCTTCGCCATGAAGGTGCTGGGGCCCGGCCGGCTTCGGCTCGAGGTCGTGAAGCTGCATCACGGTCTCTGATTTCGTCTCTTTTGCACAAAACACGCGGAATCCGGGCGCTTGATGCGTCCGTTTTGTTCAAAACGTACGGAATCGGCCGGAACCGCTAGCTCCTTTCCAGTAGGGCCACCGACTCGATGTGGTACGTGTGCGGAAACATGTCCACGATCGCAGCCCTGCGGACCCGATAGCCGCCCCTGACCAGCCCGATCAAGTCGCGCGCGTGAGTGCTCGGCTCGCAGGAGATGTAGACGAGCCGATCTGGGCCAAGGCGCAGGATCTCGGCCAGCGCCGCGGGTTCGCAGCCCGCGCGGGGCGGATCCAGCATGGCTGCGTTGTGCCGGCCGATCCGCACCTGCCGCAGCACCTTCTCCACCAGCCCCGGCACGTACTCGACCCGCGCCGAGTTGATGCGAGCGTTAAGGCGACCCAGCTGCACGGCGCGCGGGTTCTCCTCGACCGCGGTGACCGATCCGGCATCCCGCGCCACGGCGACGGAGATGGTTCCGATCCCGGCGTAGAGATCCAGGATGCGATCGCCCTCGGCAGGCGCGAGCATGCGCAGCGCCGTCTCGTAGAGGCGGAGCATCTGCTGGTAGTTGGTCTGCACGAACGTGTCGCTGCGGACCCTGAACGTCATGCCCCAGAAGGCAAGCGTCACAGCGTCATCCAGCAGCACCTGCCCTGGGAGCAGCTCGGCGACGCGCCTTGCGTAGTCCGCGCGCGGCCAGCTCGGCTCGCGGCCTTTGAACCTGATCCTCCACAGCAGCCCAGGTCCCTCCGGCTCGACGGTGAGCAGCAGGTTCTGGATTCCATCGACTTGCAGCTCGTCAGCGGCCCTGGCAAACGCGGGCAGCGCCTTCTCGATCCGCTCGTCGTGGATGGGGCACGTGGTGATCGGCTGCACCGTGTGCGACCGCTGACGATGGAATCCGAAACGCAGCCCGTCCGAAGTCGGGATCGCCTCGAACTCGCCACGGATCCTGTAGCGCCATGGGTCGTCCATCCCGAGCACAGGCGTGTCGGGCGGTAGCCGCAGCCCCGCCCGCGACCAGGCCTCCTCGACCACCTGCCGCTTCAGCTTCAGCTCGTACGCGTAGGCGGCGTGCTGCCACTGGCAGCCCCCGCACTGGGTGAGAAAGGCCGGTTGTGAGGCACCCGGGCCAAAGTGCGGACATTCCGGCCGCACTCTTTCGGGTGAGCTCTCGATCACATGTGAAGTTGTGGCCACCGCCACGCCGCCCTGACGGCCTCGAGGCTCGGCCTCGACCACCTCTCCCGGCAGGGCGTAGCCAAGCAACCAGACCTTGCCGTCCTCGCGGGCGACCGTGAAGCCCCCGTGCCCCACCGTCTCCGGCTTGAGAATCAACGGCGCCAGAGGGCCGTCGGCTCGGCGGAGGGTTTGAAGCCGGCCGCCTCCACTACGTCGGCCGCGAGCTCGAAGCCGGCCGCGATCTTCGAGGGGTCGTGCGCGTCGCTCGCGAACGACACCGCGGTGCCCCCCACCTCGCGCCACCAGCGCAGCACCGTGAGGCCGGGGCAGAGCTTCGTCTCACCCCCACCACGCGTCGTGTTGACCTCGAGCGCACAGCCCCGTTTTGCAGTCGCGACGAGGATCGCGCGCAGCATCTCCTCGTAGTCCGACTCTTTGTAGGGGGCGCGACCCGGCTGCCAGTAGCGCTTCGGGTAGTCGAGGTGAGCCACTGTCGAGAACGGGTGTGGGCTGTCAAGCATGGCGAGCGTCTCTTCGAAGTACGAGCGCACCGCGACGTTGAAGTCGGCTTCGCTCAGCCCGGGGAACTGGCTGGCGTCGACCTCGCGACCGTGCAATCGCACGCAGTGCACCGAGCCGAGGACGTGGTCGAGCTTGCCCGCGGACAGGATGGCTTTCGTCTCGTCCGCGAACCAGTGGGGCTCGCCGAGCTCGACGCCGCTGAGGATGCGCAAGCCGGTGAACTTCGCCCGGCAGCGCTCAACCGCCTCTAGGTAACCGACGATGTCGACGCAGTACTGGTCGGGGTGGACCTTGACGAAATCGGCATGGTCGGTGAAGGCGATCGCAGGCAGCCCGATCTCGATTGCGCGCTCGCAGCTGCGCTCCATCGACCCGTTGGGTCCGTCGTACGACCACTCGGTGTGAACGTGGAGATCAGCCTGTACCTGCCTCGATTCCGCGCGTTTGGTGCCAAAAGGACCCTTCACCGCGGCGCATTCCGCTCGTTTGGCGCCAAACGTGCGTTATCCAGCGCTCAGCAGCTTCTGCAGCAGCTCGTTGGCCAGCTTCGGGTTCGCCTGAGGCGCCTTCTTCTTGAGGTCCGCCATCAGCGCGCCCAGCGCCTGCTTCTTCCCGGCCCGGTAGTCGGACACGGCCTGTGGGTTGGTCGAGATGACCTCCCGCACGATCGTCTCCAGCTTGCCGCTGTCGCTCTCCTGCGCAAAACCCCGCACGCTCACGATCACGTGCGGCGCTTTACCGCTGCTCAACGTTTCGGCCAGGACCTCGCGACCCTGGTCGCGATTGATCTTCCCATCGCTCACCAGCTTCACGAGCTCGGCCAGGTACACCGGCGAAATCTCCCGCGCCGAGGGCTCCCCGATGATCCAGTTCGCTGTCGCCTTGGCCGGAGCGCCCTTCTTGACCGCCGCCTCGAACAGGTCCGCGTACTGACGCTCGGAGGCGATGAGGACCGCGTCCGCCGGCGGCAGCGCGTACTGCTCGACCAGCCGCGCGCGCCGCGCGCCGGGAAGCTCGGGCAGCGATTTTCGCAGCTCCTCGATCCATGCCCGGTCCAGCTGCAGCGGCGGCAGGTCAGGCTCGGGAAAGTAGCGATAGTCCTCGGCGCCTTCCTTGCTCCGCTGCGGGAAAGTTCGTTGCTCGGCCTCGGACCAGCCACGCGTCTCCTGCTTGACCGAGCCGCCCGACTCGAGGACACCTGTCTGACGCTTCACCTCGTACTCGATCGCGCGATGAAGGGCCCGGAAGGAGTTGATGTTCTTGAGCTCGGTCTTCACGCCCAGCTCCTTCGTCCCCGCTCGCCGCACCGAGATGTTCGGCTCGGCGCGCAGCTGGCCCTTCTCCATCTCCGCCTCGGACGCCCCGATCGTGCGCAGCAACGTGCGCAAGGCCATCGCGTAGTCACGCGCTTCGTCAGCGGAACGGAGGTCCGGCTCGCTCACGATCTCCATCAGCGGTACGCCCGCGCGGTTCAGGTCGACGAACGACTCCCACGCCTTGTGCAGCTTGTCGCCGGCGTGGATGAGCTTGCCCGTGTCCTCCTCCAGGTGCACGCGGCGGATGCGAACCTTGCGGCCCTCGATCTCGATGAACCCGTCGATGCTCATCGGCAGGTCGTACTGGCTGATCTGGTAGCCCTTCGGCAGGTCGGGATACATGTAGTTCTTGCGGTCGAACTTGGTGTGAAGCGGAATCTCGCAGCTCAGCGCCAGAGCTGTCTTCAGGCAGGCCTCGACAGCTGCCTTGTTGATCACCGGCAGCACTCCGGGCAGGCCGAGGCAGATCTCGCACACGTGGGTGTTGGGTGGTGAGTTGAGGGGCGCGACCGCGCAGCCGCAGAACATCTTCGAGCGCGTGCGCGGCTGGGCATGGACCTCCATGCCGATCACGACCTCCCAATCAGACAAGAGCCGCCTCCACGCGCATGCCACTGGCGACCTCGTAGGCGCGGGCCACCCGCAGGGCGATGTCCTCGCGCCACTGCGGAGCCAGCACCTGCAGGCCCACGGGCAATCCAGCGCTCATGCCGCAAGGCACGCTCACTCCCGGAAGGCCGGCCAGGTTTCCGCCCAGCGTCAGCACGTCGCACAGGTACATCGAGAGCGGGTCCTGTGTGCGTGAGCCGAGTGGAAAGGCGACGGTCGGTGAGGTCGCGCTGACTATCGCGTCGCACTGCCTGAAGGCCTCGTCGAAGTCGCGCTTGATCAGCGTCCGCACCTTCTGCGCCTTCAGGTAGTAGGCGTCGTAGTAACCGCTCGACAGCGCGTACGTGCCCAGCATCACGCGCCGCCTGACCTCGGGCCCGAATCCCAGCCGCCGGGTGCGCATGTACGCGTCGGTGATGTTCTGCGCGTCCTGCTCCGACATGCCGTACTTGACCCCGTCGAATCGCGCGAGGTTCGAAGAGCACTCGGCTGGGGCGATGATGTAGTAGGCCGCGAGGCCGTAGTCCGTGTGCGGCAGGCTCACGTCCACCAGCTCCGCACCCGCGGACTGCAGCACCAGCAGCGCCTTCTCGATTGCCGTCTTCACGCCGTGCTCCATGCCCTCGACGCCGAAGTACTCGCGAGGCACGCCCAGGCGCATCTTGGCGACCCCGTCGTCGAGTCCCTTGCGCACATCGTTGGGACGGTCGGCGCAGGTGGAGTCGAGAGGGTCGTGCCCGGCCATCGTCTCGAGGACCAGCGCGCAGTCCTCGACCGAGCGCGTGAACGGACCGATCTGGTCGAGGCTGGAGGCAAAGGCGATCAAGCCGTACCGGCTCACGCGACCGTAGGTCGGCTTCATGCCGACCACTCCGCACAGGGCGGCGGGCTGGCGAATGGAACCACCGGTGTCACTGCCCAGCGCGAACATCGCCTCGCCCGCGGCCACCGACGCGGCACTTCCCCCCGAGCTCCCGCCCGGCACCCGATCGAGGTTCCATGGGTTGCGGGTCGGGAAGTAGCCCGAGTTCTCGGTCGAGCTACCCATGGCGAACTCATCGCAGTTCGTGACGCCGAGCATCACGACCCCGGCGTCGAACAGCCTCTGCACTGCGGTTCCGGTGTAGGGCGGCTTGAAGCCGCGCAGGATCTGCGAGCCGGCGGTCGTCTCGACGCTCCGCACGCACAGCACGTCCTTGACCGCCATCGGGATGCCGGTCAGCGGGCCGGCCTTGCCGGCCTTGATCGCCTTGTCGGCGGCCCGCGCCTGCTCGGCTGCGAGCGGCTTCGTGAGACGCAGGAACGCTTTGACGTCCTCGTCCGCCGACTCGATCCGGTCCAGGTGAAGGGACAGCAGCTCCTGG
>VBFO01000146.1 GCA_005881025.1 Chloroflexota bacterium
TTCGACGTGATCGCCCAGTACGCGTCTGGCGTGTACCCGCACGACTCGGTGACCACGATCCGGCCCGAAACGCTGGACGTGATGCAACGCACCGGCGTGTACGGCTTCATCGTCGACAACGCCTATGCAAAGCCAGACGTGCCCGCGGAGCTCTCTACCATGCCGGCGGCGCTCAGCCCGGCGGCGCAGGTGCTGTGGATCCGCCGGCATGGATGGCAGTTTTCCTATGAGGCCTTTCAGCCGCCGCTCTACTACGTCGCCGCGCTTCCGGCGTGGCTGATCGGGCGCACCATCGGCGGACCATTGGGCGCTGTCTACGCAGTGCGCGTCTTCGACGCCCTGCTGGCCGCGCTGCTGGCTCCGATGGCGATGCTGATCGCGCTCCGGATCTGGCCCGCGCGCGACGGCGCCGGTTGGGCGGCGGCAGTGCTGACGGCGATCCTGCCGGGAGTCGCCCTGAACCTGACCAGTGTCACCAACGACGTGCTGGTCAGCGTCCTCGGCGGCGCGTGCATCCTGGTCGCGATCAACGGCTCATGGACGAGAGGCCGTGTGGTGGCGGCCGGCCTTCTCCTCGGTGCAGCGCTGCTGACGAAGACCACCGCTGTGGCGCTTGTGCCCGCGCTGGCTTACGCCCTCCTCGATGGGCGGCGCGCCGGCGGAGGCAGGCAGCTGCTCGCAGGATTCGCAGTCGCCGCCGGCTGCATCGGGCCCTGGCTCGTGTCGAACGTGATGGTCTATGGCGAGCTGATCAGCACGCGAGAGCAGCTTGTGATGGCCGCCTTTCCGCCTCGGACGTCCGACCCCGGCTTTTGGGGCGTGTCCACGCTGCATTCGTACGTCACCTTCTGGACCGGCGACCCCTTCCTGTCGGTGCCGGGCGCGGTCGCGCTCGCTCTGGTAGCAGCGCTGCTGTCCGGACTCGCGATCGCGGGGCTGTGGCGAGCCCGGCGTTCGAGCGAGGTCGTCAGAGCTGCGTTGCGCATCACGGCGTTGGCCGCGGCAGGCGCTGCGGTGGTGGCAGTCGCCTCGCCCATCCTGGCGGCGTTCGATGCACCGGGTCGGCTCGCCTACGTCGGCCTGGCGGGTGTGACCGCGCTGGTGGCGATCGGTTTGTGGTTCGAGCTCCACTCGCCTCGCCTGGTCCGCGGTGCAGTCGGTCTGTTCGGCCTGCTGTCGATGGCGGGGATGGCGCTTCTCATCGCACCGCAGCCGGCGGCTGAGCTCGATCCCGGGCACCCGGTCCTCGGCAGCGTCACTGCAATCGACGCGCACGGCACCTTCGGCGGGGTCGGATTCGACCTTCTGAGGTGCGCGGTCGACCCGGCTCGGGACGTGTGGCTGAGCATCAGGATCGTGAACGCCGGAGACCTGCCCGCCGAATGGTCCCAGTCGGCCGAGGTGCGAGCGGGGGACGAGACCATCGCCGTCTCGGACTACGCGAGGTCGACGCCCTTCCCGGTGTCCATCCAACCCGGCTCTGAGCAATCAGGATGGCTCTGGCTCGGGCCCAGCAACAGGATCGCGGGGCACGCCGGTATCACTGTCGCATTTCGGCAGATCGCGACCGACGGGTATCGGTCGATCGGCGATGTCGTGATTCCTACCGCGCTCTGCTGAGCTGGACCGCCAACCTACACTAGGTTCACATGGCCGGCGATTTCGACGTGGTCATCCTCGGCGGCGGCATGGGTGGTTATCCCGCTGCGATCCGGGCTTCGCAGCTCGGCTTGAAGGTGGCGCTCGTCGAGGCGGCCAAGCTCGGCGGCACTTGCCTGCACGTTGGGTGCATCCCGACCAAAGCGCTGCTGGAGTCCTCCGAGCTGTACCACCGGGTGGCAACGAGGGGCCAGGAGTTCGGCGTCAACGCGGAGAAGGTGTCGTTCGACTTCGAGCGCATCGCGACCCGACGTGACGGCGTCGTGAACCAGCTCTACAAGGGCGTCCAGTTCCTGATGAAGAAGAACAAGATCGAGGTCGTCGAGGGCAAGGGTCGGCTGCGAGACCGCAACACGATCGAGGTCGGTGGGCAGCAGCTCAAGGCAAAGAATCTCATCGTTGCGACCGGCTCCGGAGTCAAGTCGCTGCCCGGAATCGAGTTCGACGGTCGCTTCATCGTCTCGTCCGATCACGCCACTCTCGCCGACACGGTGCCGGACTCGATCTGCATCATCGGCGCGGGCGCGGTCGGCGTCGAGTTCGCGACGCTCTACAACCAGCTCGGAGTCAAGGTCACGCTGCTGGAGGGACTCGACAGGCTCGTCCCCCTCGAGGACGAGGACATCTCTAAAGAGATGCTCACCGCCTTCAAGAAAGCCGGTATCGACTGCCGGGTCGGGGTGAAGGTCAAGGGCGCCAAGAAGGCGCGCGACGGCGTCAGCGTCGACACGGAGCAGGGCGAGGTATGGGCGCGGCAGCTGCTCGTCGCGGTAGGCCGCTCGGCGGTCTCGAAGGAGATCGGGCTCGAGCAGGTCGGAGTCGAAACCCACCAGAACGGGTTCATCAAGGTCGACGAATGGATGCGCACATCGGTGGAGTCCATCCATGCCATCGGCGACGTGGTCGGCGGCTATCTGCTCGCGCACGCCGCCTCACATGAAGGAATCGTCGCCGCGGAGGACATCGCGGGCCAGCGGCTGGCTCCGATGGAGCAGGAGCTCGTCACCCGCTGCACCTACTCGCACCCGCAGATCGCCTCGGTCGGCCTGACCGAAAAGCAGGCACGCGAAAAGGGCCATGAGGTCAAGCTCGGCAAGTTTCCGTTCACAGCTCTCGGCCGCGCGCAGATCCACGGCGAGACTGCCGGCTTCGTGAAGATGGTGGCCGACGCGAAGAGCGGGCGGCTCCTGGGTGCCCATGTCGTCGGTCCCAGCGCCACGGAGCTGATCGCCGAGCCGGCACTCACGCAGCTTTTCCAGGGCGACGCCTGGGAGCTGGGACGCAACATCCATCCGCACCCGACGTTGAGCGAGGCCGTGATGGAGGCGGCGATGGCCGTGGACGGCCACGCTATCCACTTCTAGTCAATATGGCCCAAACAGTTAAGACCAAAGGCTCCGAGTTCAGCCCTGACTGGCGCTACCAGGAGCCGATCGACTGGCGGGACACGGATGTCGACGAGGCCACCCTCAAGGAGTGGTTCCGCTACATCCTGCTCGGCCGCCAGATCGACTACCGCTTCCAGGTCCTGAACCGACAGGGGCGCGCGCCTTTCATCATCTCGTGCGCCGGTCATGAGGCCGCGCAGATCGGAGTCAGCTGGCCGCTCAAGCCGAAGCACGACTGGCTCGCTCCCTACTACCGCGACGTGGTTCTGTGCATGCGCATGGGCATGACCCCTCTCGACCTGATGCTGGCGGTGCTCGCGAAGCCGGCGGACCCGGCCTCGGGCGGAAAGCAGACGCCGGGGCATTTCTCCGACTCGCGCTGGAACATCACCTCGGGCGGGTCGCCGGTGGCGGCGCAGATGGTGCGCGGGGCCGGGGTGGCCTACGCGCTGAAGATGGACGGGACCGACAAGGTTGTGATGACCTGCTACGGCGAGGGAGCAGGGGCCGAAGGCGACGCGCACGAAGCCTTCAACTTCGCGGCCATCCACAAGGTGCCCGAGGTCTTCGTGTGCCAGAACAACGGCTTCGCCATCTCCACGCCGATGCGCAGCGAGTACGCCATCGCGTATGTGGCGCAGCGCGCGGCAGGCTATGGATTTCCTGGCGTGACCGTCGATGGCCGCGACCCCGTCACCTGCTATCACGTCGCCAAAGAGGCGGTCGCCCGCGCGAGGGCGGGTGGAGGCCCGACGCTCATCGAGTGCCTGGTCGACCGGCTGGGTGCGCACTCCTCCGAGGACGACCAGCGCCGCTACCGGACGCAAGAGGAGATCGACCAGCTCGCCAGGAATGACTGCCTGGAGCGGTTCAAGAAGCGCCTGCTCGATGAGGGCGTCCTGACCTCACGCGAGGTGACGGAATTCGAGGAGCGTGTCAAGGAAGAGGTGTCGAAGGCCACCAGCGAAGGCGTGGCCTCGCCAGACGCCCCCGCCGAAAACGCGCTCACCAACGTGTACGCGCTGGAAGCGCCAGCCGCGATCGAGCCGCCGTCCGGGGCCGAGACCGAAGAGATGAACATGGTCGCCGCGTTGCGCTCCTGTTTGACCGAGGAGATGGAGCGTGACCAGCGCGTGATGGTGCTCGGGCAGGACGTCG
Organism: Chloroflexota bacterium; assembly: GCA_005881025.1. GTDB lineage: Bacteria > Chloroflexota > Dormibacteria > Dormibacterales > Dormibacteraceae > CF-54. The sequence goes on from VBFO01000146.1 coordinate 4,206, forward strand.
GACCAAAGGGTGGCGTCTTCCTCGTCACCGACGGCCTGCACAAGAGGTTCGGCGGGCAGCGCGTGATCGACACGCCGCTGGCCGAATCATCCATCGCAGGTGTCGCGCTCGGCCTGGCGATCGCGGGTAAGCGACCGGTGGCGGAGATGCAGTTCGCGGACTTCGCGCATTTCGCCTTCAACTCGATCACCAACGAGATCGCGAAGTACCGCTACCGCACCGACGGCGACTGGTCTGCGCCGCTCGTGGTGCGGGCACCGATGGGCGGCCACGCGCACGGGGCGCTCTATCACTCGCAGTCGATCGAGGCCCGCTTTGCGACCCCAGGCTTGAAGATCGTCATCCCGTCTGGCCCCTACGAGGCGAAGGGCCTGCTGCTGGCCGCGATCCGCGACCCCGACCCTGTCCTTTTCTTCGAGCACAAGCGCCTGTATCGCATGTTCAAGGAGGCGGTGCCGAAAGGCGAGTACCTGATTCCGCTCAAGGTGGCGCGCACGGCGCGCGAGGGAACCGACATCTCGGTGTTCTGTTACGGCTTGATGGTGCATTACGCGCTGGAGGCGGCCAAAACTGTCGAGGCCGAAGGCGTCAGCGTCGAGATCGTCGACCTGCGCACCGTCTACCCCCTCGACAAAGAGGCAATCCTCACCTCGGCGCGCAAGACCGGCAAGTGCCTTGTCCTCTATGAGGACAACTTCAGCGTGTCGATCGGGTCGGAGGTCGCGGCGATCATCGCGGATGAGGCGTGGCGCTGGCTCGATGCCCCGGTCAAGCGGCTGGGCGGGCTCGACGTGCCCTCGATGCCATACGCGCCGGCGATGGAGGACGCATTCATGCCGAACCCGGAGAAGATCGCGCGCGCCTTGCGCGACCTCGCGGCTTTTTGATGGCCAACACCACCCGCGTGGTGATGCCTCAGCTCGGCGAATCGGTCCATGAGGGGACCATCTCCAAGTGGCTCGTGAAGCCTGGCGACAAGGTGGTCGAGTTCGAGCCCATGCTCGAGGTGGACACCGACAAGGTCAGCGCCGAGGTGCCGGCGCCGGTCACCGGAGTGCTGAAGGAGATCCTCGCCAAGGAAGGGCAGACGGTGCAGGCAGGCGCCGAGATCGCGGTCGTCGAGCTTGGGGCCACGGCCGGCGAGGCCGCAGATGGACGAGACGGCAAGGTCACGGCGACGCCGGAAGCGCCTGCTCCGGCCCCCAGAGTTGAGGCTCCGAAGCCCGCCGCCCGCGCAGAGGCGAAGCCGGTGGCTGCGCCTCCCCCGCCACCCGAGCTCGAGGGCGGCGAGCACCGCTACTCGCCGGCGGTGCAGATGCTGGCTTCTGAGCTGAAGGTCGACCTGTCGCAGATCCACGGCACCGGCCTGGGCGGCAGGGTCACCAAGAAGGACGTCCAGGAGTTCGCAGCCCGCGCCAAGGCGGCACCTGCCGCGGCGCCTGTCACCCCTGCCGCTCAGCCATCCGCTGGCGACGAGGTCATCCAGCTGACCCGCGTGCGAAAGCTGATCGCCGAGAACATGGTCCGGTCCAAGTCGACCATTCCGCATGCCTGGCAGACGCAGGAGGCCGACATGTCCGGCGTCGTCGCCAACCGGAACGCCAACAAGGCCGCCTTCCA
>VBFO01000024.1 GCA_005881025.1 Chloroflexota bacterium
TTCTGTGCGCTTTTGCGCACAAATACACGTTATCCGAGCCTTGGGATCAAGGGGTCGACGCAACACCTCTGAAATAGGGAGGCGTTGCATGCTGCCACCAGGGCGAGAAATCAGGCGCCGATTTTGGCTGCAGATCCGGGGCGGAATGGTGAGAGATGAGGCAGCGCTCTCGGTCGGTCTGGACGGAGCGACTGGGCACGTTTGGTTCAGGCAGGCTGGCGGCGTGACTCCTCCTCACCTCTTACATCCGCGGGGCCGTCGCTACCTGTCAATTGCGGAGCGCGAGGACATCCTCGCCGGGGTCGAACGGGGCGACTCGATACGTCTCATCGCCAAGAGTCTGGGCCGAGCTCCGTCGACGGTCTTGCGCGAGCTGCGTCGAAACATGTGGCACCAGCTGTACCGGGGCGGAGGTCGACCCAGGGGCAGGCAACGGAGCCGGCCTTGGACCTACCGGCCCAGCCTGGCCCAGGTAAGGGCCGATGCCAAGGCTCGGCGACCTAAGCCGGCCAAGCTGAGTACCCAGCTCGAGCTGCGCCGGCTGGTGCAGGCCAAACTGTTGTTGAAGCTGAGTCCGAAGCAGATCGCAGTTGAGCTCCGACAGGAGTTTCCCCGACAAATCGAAATGCAGGTGTCGCACGAGACCATCTACCAGTCGATCTACGTTCAGGGCCGAGGCGCGCTTCGCCGCGAACTGGCGGCTCATCTGCGCACTGGTCGAGCCCTACGCAAACCGCGGCGCAGGGCCAATGAGCGCCGGGGACGAATTCCGGACATGGTCAACATCAGCCAGCGGCCGGCCGAGGTCGAGGACCGCGCCGTGCCCGGACACTGGGAAGGCGACCTCTTGATGGGCCGGAACAACAAATCAGCCATAGGCACTTTGGTCGAGCGCTCGACTCGGTTCGTAATGCTTCTCCACTTGCCGAACGGACACAGCGCGTCGCAAGTGGAGCAAGCCATCGTTGCTGCCACGCAGAAGCTGCCTGACTTCATCTGGAAGTCACTGACCTGGGACCAGGGCAGCGAGATGAGGAACCATCTCCGGGTCCAGGTGGCAACTGGCCTGCAGGTCTACTTCTGCGACCCGGCCAGCCCTTGGCAGCGTGGCTCCAACGAGAACACCAACGGCCTGCTCAGGCAGTACTTTCCCAAAGCCACCGACCTCAGTCAGCACGACGCTGAACACCTCGACTTCGTAGCTGCTCAAATGAATCGTCGGCCTCGCGAAACCCTGGGCTGGATTCGACCCGCTCAAGCCCTCGGCCGCTTACTCTCAACAGAGTCCGATTCACCCGGTGTTGCGTCGACCGAATGAATTCACCTCGCGCAAAACGTGATTTTGCGCACAAAAGCGGTTTGAGCCCCGACGATCAGGGCCTACTCGAAGCGAATCTCCGAGTAAGGCGTATCCGCGGGCGGGCCAGGCGCGAAGTGCAGCACCGGCTCCGCCGACAGCTCCATCACCAGCGAGCCCAGCGTCATCCAGTCGGATCCCCGCGGGACGCACACCGGCACCTCGCGGTCGGAGAGGGTTCTCTTGACGTCGTCCGCAGTGACCTGGTTTCCGAGCCTCGCCAGATCGCTCCGCACACGAGCCAGCCGCTGGACAGTCGTCGACTCTGGATCCTCTCCGATCTGGTCGTCCAGATCGTCGTTCACCAGCGGATGGTTGGTGTGCGCGACCTGGGCGCCGTCGCGGGGCAGCTCGCGAACGTGGCTTGGCGAGGCCTCGAGGTCGTACACGTCAGTCGGGTCGCCGACGATGTAGTTCTGGCCCGTAGCGTGCGGCACCGTCTTCAGGAGCGCCACAGCATCCTCGGCCGAGTGGCGACCGAGCATGGCCCGGACCACGAATCCAACCGGCAGCCCGCTCGTCCGGTGCCGAAGCTGAAACAGCGCGTTGCAGCACACCGCGACGCCTTCGCTGTTGAGACCGGTCGTGCCGATCATCCCGGCCGGTCCAAAGATCATCACTCCAGGCGCATTCTCCGGATGCAGTCGCAGCACCACCTGCGTGCCGTCGTAATGGCTCGGCAGGTCCATGTTCTGGGCCACCAGTGATGAGCCTTTTCGCACCACACCGACGGCGCTGCAAGCCTGGATGGAGGCGCGCCGCGCCCGCACGAGGGCGACACGGTATGCCCACTCCTCGTCCATCATCTGGTAGGCGAGGATCACCTCCAGCTTCTGCCGCGCGCCCTCGGCGATGCCTTTGACCTCGTCCATCAGCTCGGGCGTGTAAGCCTCGATGGCACGGGTATAGCTGGTGGACGAGACGAAGCCGGCAGCGTAAGCCTCCCCGGCATGACCGGTCCGCCGTTGGACCAGATCAAACCACTGCGAAAGACCGTCCGCGATCGTGGTCCGCAGTTCCTCGCCGTGGGCTCGTCCCATCTCGCGAGGCGAACCGATCAGGTCGACGACGCGCAAGCCGGTGATCATTTCGCCAGCGCGGCCCGCATGGACGGCCGGCGCTCCGGCGTGTCGAGCCACGGCTGGACCTTCTCGAACGCCCGGCCGATCTGGAACACGGTGAGGTCATCGTAGGTCTTGCCGACGATGGACATCCCCGTCGGCACGCCGTTGCTCGCCCGGCCGGACGGGACGCTCATCACCGGGCAGCGGCTGCACACGTTGAACGGCACCGTCATCAAGATCTCCGCCCAGTTCCGAGTCGCCCGCCCGTTGATCAACTGCGGCTCGCGGTCCCATTCGGCCGGCAACGCGGGCATGGGAAAGGTGGGACAGAGGAGCGCGTCGTGCTGGTCGAGGATATGGCCAAGGGGTTCGTAGATTCTCGCCTCGAGCACCAGGCCCTCGATGAAGTCGTCCTTGCGGATCTGCTCCCCATCCTCGTACAGCTGCTTCGCGTACGGCGTCAGCAGGTCAGCGGACTTTTCGTAAATCTCCTTGATCGACGGGCCGAAGATCATCCCGAAGTGGATGTCGCACGCGCGAGAGATCTCCTCCATCTTCCAAGGCAGCGAGACCTCCTCCACAATGGCGCCGGCATCCCGCAGCTTCTGGACTGACCCGCGCAGGTTGGCGACGACCTCCCGGTCGACGTTGTAGCAGCCAAGGTCGTACGAGACCGCGAGCCGCATGCCCTTGACGCCGGGCTGAGAGTCGGGGATCTCCAGCTTCGGGCGCAGCGACACCACATCGCTCGGGTGCGGGCCCGCGATCACGTTCTCGAGCATCGCGGCGTCGTCGACCGTGCGCGCCAGCGGGCCTTCGTGGCAGTAGTGGTCGAGGTTGAAGATCTCGACCTCGGGCACACGCCCATACGGAGGCTTGAATCCGACGACTCCGCACATCGACGCCGGCATACGGATGGAGCCGCCGATGTCGGAGCCGGTGGCCAGGGTCGTCGTTCCCGCTGCAAGCGAAGAGGCAGTGCCGCCGCTCGAGCCTCCCGGCGCGAAATCGAGGTTCCACGGGTTCCGCGTGACGCCCCACAGCCTCGACCACGTCACCGCGGTGCAGGAGAACTCGGGTGTGGTCGTGCGAGCGTGGACTATGCCGCCTGCGTCGAGAATGCGCTGCGCGAAGACGGCTGTGTGATCAGCGATCGCGTCCTTCAACGCAAGGGAGCCGAGCGTGTTCTTGTGGCCCTTGATCGGGGCCTCCTCCTTGATCGCTACCGGAATCCCCTCGAGCGCCCGCGGGGCCGAGTCACGCTTTGCATAGGCCGCCTCTGCGGCCTTCGCCTGCTCCATCGCCGGCTCGTATCGCGTCTCCGCGAAGGCGTTGATGCTGGGCTCGACCTTGCCTGCCTGGTCGATCACCGCCTGCAGGAGCTCGACCGGCGACAGCTTCTTTGACTTGAAAAGCCGTCGAGCCTCGGTGGCGGACAGGTAACAAAGCTCGTCCATGTGACGCCTCCTCGGTTGAGCCCCTACGACCGGGCGACTATAGCATCGCCAGAACGTCGTCACAGCGCGACCGATCTCGTTTGACTTCTGCCAGGGACGCGCCGAGAATGCCACCCATTGCCGCGATTCCGCGGCCACTAGAGGGGAGGACGTCAGTTGATGGTGGGCTTGAGGTGGCGAGGAATGATCGCCATCGTCGCGCTGCTCGCAGTCGTCGTATCAGCCTGCGGTCGGTCTTCGGGAGCCAACAACAGCGGCACGACCCAGCTTGCTGTGACGACCAAGGCCGGCACCAAGCCCGTGGACAAGGTCGTGTGGGCCGTGTACCGGGACGTGAACTCGCTCGATCCGATCTACGCCTTCGACTACCCCGAGAACACGACTGACTCGCTCCTCTATGAGTCGCTGCTCCGCCAGGGAGCTGACGGCTCGGTGGGGCCGGGGCTGGCGACGCTGACCTACACCAACCCGACGACGCTGGTCTTCACCCTGAAGTCCGGCGTGACGTTCTGGGATGGCAACCCGCTTACCACCGATGACGTCGTCTACAGCCTCAACCGCAACATCGACCCCGCACTGGCCGGCTTCTACCCTGCGGTCTTCACCCGCGTGCAGTCGATAGCCGCCACCGCCTCGAACCAGGTGACGATCACCATGAAGCAGGCGGACTACTGGTTCCCGCCCGAGATGGCTTCCATCCCCGGCATGATCGTCGAGAAGAAGTTCACCCAGGCGCAGGGCAGTAACTACGGAACCCCTGCCGGCAAGATCATGGGCACCGGCGCCTTCAAGTTCCAGTCGTTCACTCCCGGGGTCGCCGTGGTCATCGTCCGCAACGATTCCTACTGGAACTCCGCGGTCAAGCCGCTGGTCAGAGAGATCGACATCAAGGGCGCCCCGAACGATGCTTCACTCACCTCCGCTTTGCTGACAGGTGGCATCAATGGTGTCTACGCACAGTCCCTCACGACCCTCGACCAGCTCAAGGGCAACAAGGCGGTCACGCTGACATATGGTCCCGGCTGGTACACCGATGCGTTCATCGTCAGCGACCTCAAGGGTGCGCTGGGTGATGTACGCGTGCGTCAGGCGCTTTCGCTTGCCCTCGACCGCAAGGGACTCATCGACGCCATCTACCACGGGACTGCGCTCCTGCCCAAGTGGATCTCCAACCCGGGCACGTTCGGCTACGGCAAGAGCGTCTTCCAGGCGGCGTACAACTCGTCTCCCGACATGACCCAGGACCTCGCCAAGGCTAAGCAGCTGATCACTGATGCGGGGGCCACCGGCAAATCGATCACCATCGGCATGTCGAGCGAGCTGACCGGCATCTCCATCGAAGCCGCCGCGCTCAAGGCGGCCGCCGAGGCGATCGGCATGAAGGCGACGCTGCATTCGGTCTCGGCCAACAACTTCATCAACTTCTTCATCGATCCCAAGGCCAGGGCCGGACTCGACGGCTTCTTCACCCTCAACTACGGCGACTACGCGGGCCCAGAGGCGCTGCCGGCGACGTTCCTCATTCCGGAAGGCTCACAGAACTTCGCCGGCTACGGCGTCCAGGGGAAGGATCCGAATGCGGCCGACCACGCCAAGATCTTCAACATGTTTGACGAGGCGCGGAGCACGGCCGACGACAACGCGCGGGCCCAGAAAGTGGCCGACGTCGAGAAGGCAATGGCCACCGACCTGCCGTGGATCCCGGTCCTGCAGCCGCTGATCGTGCTGATCACGAGCAACAACCTCTCTGGGACCTACTCCTCGTTCGCGTACATGTTCTCGCCGTGGGCAGACAACCTGGGTGGGATCTGACGTCCCACTAGCGTGACACTGGGCTGACAGCGTGCACCTGCGATTCGTGCTGCGCAGGCTGGCGATGCTTGCTGTCAGCCTGCTGGTGGCGAGCTTCGTCATCTTCAGCGCCATCTTCCTGGCGCCGGGTAACCCGATCGCGGCTCTCTCCGGCGGCCGCTCGCTGCCACCGGAAAGTCTCCGCACTCTCGAGGTCCGCTATCACCTCGATCAACCGTTCCTGGTCCAGTACTGGTACTGGCTCAGCAACGCCGTCCACGGAAATCTGGGTCTCTCGATCACACTTCGCGAGAACGTCTCCGACCTGATCGCCTCCAGGATCTCGACCACCGCAGGGCTGGTGCTCTATGCCTCGATCCTGATCATCGTGCTGGGAGTAAGCCTGGGGATCCTCTCGGGCTTCAGGCCGGGTCTGCTCGACACCAGCACACTGGTCGTCACCGCCGTCTCGGCCTCACTGCCTGCATTTGTGGCGGCCATCGTCCTCATCCTGGTGTTCGCGGTTCAGCTCCAGTGGTTCCCGTCGCTGGGAAATGGGATTGGGTTCCTGGACCAGGTGCGGCATCTGACTCTGCCCGCCTTTGCGCTCGCCGTCTCGTCCCTCGCCATCGTCGCTCGGGTGACGCGTTCCGCGATTCGCGAGGAGGCTCGGCGTGAGCATGTGCAGACGGCCATCAGTCGCGGCATTCCCACCGCGCAGCTGATCCGCCGTCACGTGCTGCGCAATGCGGCGATACCCATCACGACGATCTCCGGGATCACGGTGGCATCGCTGATCGCGGTGGCTGCCGTCGTCGAGGTGGTTTTCGGCCTCGCTGGTCTGGGCGCGTATCTCGTGCAGTCGGCCCAGTCGAAGGACCTGGCCGTCGTCCAGGGCATATCGCTGCTGCTGGTCACGGCTTTCGTCCTGGTCAACGTCCTGGTCGATGTACTTTACGCGGTGCTGGACCCCAGGGTGTCCCTGGGGAGCAGGGCGCAGTGAGCGTCGCCGCCGGCCTTGCCGCGGGTGCGGTCCGCCGGTACCGGGCCGGAAGGCGATTTCGCACCAGTCCTGCGATCGTCGTGTCCGGCTCCGTCATCGTGGCCGCCACGGTGGTAGCGGTCGCCGGGCCGCTTCTCGCGCCCTACAACCCTGACCTGCCTCAGCTTTCGCAGTACTTCTTCGGGCCGTCACCTGAACATCTTCTGGGCTTCGACGCATCCGGGCGCGATGTGATGTCGAGGCTCCTCTACGGCGCTCGCACGTCGATGCTCGGGCCGCTTGCGGTGACGCTCATGTGCATGACCCTCGGCTCACTGCTCGCGGTGACGGCGGCGTGGCGGGGCGGCGCGCTCGACGCCGTCATCTCGTCGGGGCTCGACATCCTTTTCGCCTTCCCGGGCATCTTGCTCGCCGTGCTCGCGGCGGCTGTTTTCGGGGCGGGTCTCGTCGCTCCGGTGCTGGCGCTTTCCGTCGCCTACACGCCGTACGTGGCCAGGGTGCTTCGAGGCGCTGCTCTCCGTGAGCGCGCCCAGCTGTACGTTGCCGCCCTCGAGGTGCAGGGCGCCTCAGGCGTTGCTATCTGCTTGCGCCACCTCATCCCCAACCTGCTCCATCTGATCGTCGCGCAGGCCACGACCCTGTTCGGTTACGCGATGGTCGACCTGGCCGCCATCTCGTTCCTTGGCCTGGGCGTCCAGCCGCCAAACGCCGACTGGGGCGTGATGGTTTCCGAGAACCAGCAAGGCATCATTCAGGGCTTTCCGCTTCCGGCCCTGGCGGCGGGTATCTGCATCGTCGTGGTCGTGGTCGCTTTCAACATCCTCGGCGAGCGCCTGTACGAGCGCGGTGAGGCCCGGCAGTGAACGCGGAGATAGGCGGGGCCCTGCTGGAGCTCGACGGCGTGACCGTCCGGCTGCCCGTGGAGGGTTCGATGCGGGCCGTGCTGCAAGAAGTGTCCTTCGTGATCCGTCCGGGGGAAGCCATCGGACTGGTCGGCGAATCAGGTTCGGGCAAGTCGATGACGGCGCGGGCGATCGACCGTCTGCTCCCGCCCGGCGCAGCCGTGAACGGACGGATCCGGTTCGGTGGCCGCGATGTCATGACCCTGGCCGGTGCGGACCTCAAACGCTTTCGCAGCGAGGTCGCGATGATCTTCCAGGACCCGCGAGCACATATCAACCCGGTGCGCCGCATCGGCGATTACATGACCGAAGCACTTCGAACGAACGCGGGCGTCCCGGTGAGTGAAGCTTCGAGCCGGGCGGTGGCGCTGCTGAAGAGCGTTGGCATCGACGATGGCGAGAGGCGGTTGCGCCAGTATCCGCACGAGCTGTCGGGCGGTCTGCTGCAGCGTGTGATGATCGCGACGGCGCTGCTCACCAAGCCGCGGCTCTTGCTCGCCGACGAGCCGACCACGGCGCTCGATGTGACGACTCAGGCGGAGGTGCTGGCGATCCTGGACGACCTCCGCACCGACCTGCACCTGGCCATGCTGTTCATCACCCACAACCTGGAGGTTGCGGCGGCGATCTGCGACCGCACCGTCGTGATGTACGCCGGTCAGATCGTCGAGGTCCGATCGTCGAGCCGGCTGCACACCGATCCGCTTCACCCCTACACCGCTGCTCTTGCGGCCGCTCGGCCGAACATCGAGGCCACCACGCCGCGGCTGCTGGCGATCCCAGGCCGGCCGCTCTCGGCTTTCGAGGCGCCGGCCGGCGAGTGCGCGTTCGCACCACGCTGCCCGCACGCCCTCGACGTATGCCGCCAGGCCCGGCCGGCGCTCATCGCGCTCGACGGCGGCCTGAGCCGATGCGTGCGCGCAGAAGAGCTGCGCGGCCGCCTCGAGGTGGCGCTGCATGGCTGAGTCGGTGCTCGAGGTCAATGCCCTGCGCAAGGAGTTCGGGCCCCTGACTGCCGTAGACGACGTCTCGTTCTCGCTGCCGGAAGGCGGATCCCTCGCGATCGTCGGCGAGTCAGGCTCCGGCAAGACCACCGTGGCCAAGATGATCGTCGGCCTGGAGCGTCCGACCGCCGGCACCATCCGTGCTTGCGGGCAGGATCGATCCACGCCCGCGCGGTCGCTCCGAGACCGGCGGCGACGCGGCCGCGAGGTCCAGATCGTGTTCCAGGATCCATACACCAGCCTTGACCCTCGTCAAACGGTCGAGGCCACGATCGACGAGGTGCTGCGGCTGCACCACGGCTGGCCGGCCGAGCGCCGCCATCAGCGGGTGCGCGAGCTCACCGAGCTCGTGGGGCTGGACGCGCGCCAGGTGCGCGCACTGCCAAGATCGCTGTCGGGAGGGCAGCGCCAGCGGGTGGCGATTGCTCGAGCGCTTGCCGCCGAGCCACGGGTGCTGATCCTCGATGAGTCGGTGGCCGCCCTCGACGTTTCCATCCAGGCCCAGGTGCTCAACCTGCTCGCCGACATCCATGACCAGACGCAGGTCTCTTACCTCTGCATCAGCCACGACCTGGCAGTGGTCCGGCAGCTGACCCAGGAGACAGTGGTGATGTGGAGGGGAAAGATCGTCGAGCGTGGGCCAACCGCGCAGGTGCTCGACGACCCGCGAGACGACTACACGCGCCGCCTGCGCGCGAGCGTGCCTCACCCCGGCTGGAAGCCACCGCACCGCGCACAGCTCGCCGGCGCCTGACGCCGGAAATCTGCTCGCCCGTAGACTCGGCGAGTGCTCGATAGGACTGGGCTGACGGTCGAGGTCTGGCGCGCCTGGCACCGCACATGGGGCTCGCGCCTGATGCAGGCGGTGGCAGGTGCCTTCACGCTGCTGCTGGTCGCGGCCTGGTTCACGATCCCGCTGCCGCCCGGCGCTGTGCATGCAGAGCTGTCGCGGCTGCGCACCGCGAGCGACGTGGTCACGCTGGCGCTGATGGTGCTCGCCTTTCTCGCGGCTTTTCGGGTGCTGTCGCCCGATCTGAATGAGGCATTCGACAGCCTGAGCGAAAGGGGTGGATCACGTCCGCTGACCTTCGCAGCCGGCAGGGTGCTGGCCGCCGGCGGCGGGCTGGTGCTCACGGCGGCGGTCCTGGCGATCGTGATCGAAGGCCTCGACCTGAATGGCCAGTACGAGGCTCAGGAGCTCGTCCACATGGTGGTTCTGCTCGCCAACGCGCTGGCCGTGTTCCTGCTCGCCGGCCTCCTGATCGCAGCCTTCGGGCGGATCGCCGGTGTGCTCGCGGCGTTTGTGCTCTTCAACATCGGCGCCGATGCCGCGTATCAGCGCGGCGCGCTGGCCGACGGGTTCATCACCCCGGCTCCGGTGCTGTCTGCAGAGCAAGTCGTCGCCTGGTTCGGCCCGCGACCGCTGGTCGATCCGCTGATCGGTACCGCCGTGATCGACCAGAGCGTGACGTTGAACCAGTTCCCGGTGCGCGAGGGGCACGCGGTGTGGGGTACTGACCTGATCCAGGTGTCGAGCCTGCTGGACGTGCAGCTGTACCTCGTTTACGCACTCGTGGCGGCCGGGCTCTTCTACCTGGTCTGCCGGCTGCGTGCACGCCAGGCGCGCACCCGCCTGCGGCCGACTACGTGGACGGCTCCTCGATTGGTGGATGACCGCTCAATGAGGCGCCAGTAGAGCGAACGCTTCCCGCGGCGCGCAGTCCGGGCACCGCTGCCAGCGAGAAGACCACACCCGCGATGCAAGCCGCGTAGAACGGCGCCCCGACTCCGAACGCGAACAGTCCGCCCGCGCCAACGGAGCCCACGGCCATGGCTGTGCTCATCGCGGTCCCAACGATGCCCTGTGCCTCCGACCTCCGGCTGGGGATCGCCTCCATCAGGAACGAATTCATCGCCGGGGTGGTGAATGCCCACAGGGCACCTTCCACTGCACCCACTCCGAACACGATCGGGATCGAGGTGAGCGCTGGATAGATCGGCCCCATCAATGAACCCAGCACTATCGATCCGAAGGCGAGCCAGCGCCGGTCCCAGCGGTCCGAGAGCCACCCGGCCAGCGGCGTCGCGATCAGCAGCGGAAGCGCGAAGAGCGTGAACGACAGCCCGATGATGGGATCGCTCGCACCCAGGGAGCGCATGTAGAGGCTCCAGACCACGTCGTAGAGGCCGATCAAGAGTCCCAGCCCGATCGACAGGATCACCACCGCGCGGAGGGTGATCGCGGCTCGCGACCGGCCGACCAGCTCGGTCACGGGCACTGGCTCCATCACCGCCTGCTTGCTGGAAGTTCTCACCGTCGCGAAGACAACCGCCGCCGCGGCCAGAAGGGCTGCTCCGGTGACCGCGAACACCGTCCAGCGGCCGAACACTGCGAGGAAGCCTCCGATCGCGGGTCCGCCTATGAACCCGGCCTGCTGCGCTCCCGAAACCCAGCCGTAGGCGCGCCCAAGCTGGGCAGGAGGGACCACGTCGGCGACCGACGCCAGCTCGGCGGGGATCGCGGCGGCGAAGCCAAGGCCCTGCACGAAGCGCAGGGCGATGAGCCACTCGACAGATAGCGGGAGCAGGAAGCTGATCGACGCGGCCGCGGCCACGACCAGGCCGATCACCATCATCTCCCGGCGACCAAAGCGCTCCGCCAGCAGGCCCGCCGGCCACTGACCGATCGCCTGCGCGAAGAGCGAGGCGCCGACGATCACCCCCAGCAGGGCGTACGAGGCGCCGCGCTCGCGCAGGTAGAGAGGCAGTATCGGCAGCAATGAGCCGATCCCGGTCCCTGAGATGAAGATCGAACCGACCAGGCCGTAGAGCGCGGTTCGGTTCCTGGTGGAAGGCATGGCTGAAGGTTAACCGTCGGGCCTCGGGCGATAATTCCCGAGGGGATATGAGCAACACGACCCAAGCCGTTAATGACGTTGATTCCGTCTGTTTGGTACAAAACGGACCAATCGAACCGCTTTTTGACGCACGTTTGGTGCCAAACGGACCGATCAAAGCGGGATGGCAGGAGGTGGTCGCTGATCCACTCTGAAGCCGCCCCGATCGACCGCGAGCTGCTGGGTCCGTCCCTGGCCGACTTTCGTGAGAGCTACACGCTGCCAGGGGTCGCTTATACGTCTCCAGAGCTTTTCGCGTGGGAGATGAGGCACTTCTTCGACGACTCCTGGACATGCCTGGGCCGCGTCGAGGGGCTGATCGCCCCCGGCATGCGCCGCGCCGTCCGTGCGGGCCAGGGCTCGATTCTGTTGACTCGCGACGAGGCCGGCAGCCTGCATGGATTCTTCAACATCTGCCGGCACCGTGGCCATGAGCTGCTTCCGGTCGGAGCCTCGGCCCAGGGCGCCCTGATCGAGTGCCCTTATCACGGCTGGACCTACCGCATCGACGGCTCGCTGAAATCCGCGCCGCATCTCGGGTACAGGCCAGGCTTCCAGGTCTCGGAGCACTGCCTTGTCCCGGTCCGCATCTCGGAATGGGAGGGCTGGCTGTTCGCCAACGTTTCTGGCGACTCGGGGCCGCTGCACGAGCACGTCGGCAACCTCGCCGCGTTCATGGAGGCCTGGGCCCCACGCCAGATGGTCGAGGTCTCACGCATGGACTACCTGGTGGAAGCGAACTGGAAGCTGATCCACGAGAACTACCAGGAGTGCTACCACTGCTCCGAGATTCACCCCGAGCTCTGCCGCGTCAGCCCACCGACCAGCGGAGTCAACCTCGACGCTACGGGGATTTGGGTCGGTGGCTGGATGGACCTGCGCGAGGACGCGGAGACGATGTCGCTGACCGGGAAAGGCGGCGCGCCGATCCTGGTCGGGCTCTCGGAGCAGGACCGCCGGCGCGTGTACTACCTCGCCCTGTTCCCCAACCTGCTGATCAGCCCGCACCCCGACTATGTGCTCACCCACCGGCTCGAGCCGATCTCACCGACACGGACGCGGGTCGAATGCCGGACGTTGTTCGAGCGCGGCGTTGCCGCGAGGCCGGATTTCGACGGCCGCTACGCAAGCGAGTTCTGGGACGTCACCAATCGACAGGACTGGGCTGCTGTGGAATCGATCCAGCGCTCGGCCGCCTCACCGGGCTTCCGTCCTGGGCCGATCTCGGAGATGGAGGACGCTGTCTACCTGTTTTTCAACATGGTCGCAACCAGCTACGTGGAAGGCCGCCTCGTGCGTCCGAAGAACCCGTCGATGCTTTCCAAGCCGCTGCGTTGAAGAGCGGGGGCAAGCCTCAGTTCCAGGCGGCCGAGCTCGACGCCGTCGTCGCAAACGCCAAGGAGCAGTCGCGCGGCTATGCGGCGGAGGTCCTGCGCAGCGATCTCCTCAGCGTCGGGGTGTACACGCTGCCGGTCCGTGGCGTGGACGGTCAGACCCCTCACGATGAGGACGAGGTCTATTACGCGGTGCGCGGGCGCGCGATGTTCTTCGTCGCCGGCCGCGAGCATGCAGTGCGCCCGGGGACGCTGCTGTTCGTTCCCGCGAGGGCCGAGCACCGCTTCCACGACATCGAGGAAGAGCTGATACTGATCGTCTTCTGGGCGCCCCCGGAGGGAACCGGCGCCGCCACGAGAGATGAATGAGCCAGGCAGCGAATTTCACGACTGAGCACCGGCCGTCCAGCACGACCCTCCACTTTGGTCCCTGGTATCGGAAGTCACCTTACTTCGAGGCCACGCTCCGGTATGGGTGCTCGGCCTACGACATCTACAACCACATGTACCTGCCTTCTTACTTCCACGACCCGGTGGTCGAGTACTGGCATCTTCTCGAGCACGTCACGCTGTGGGATGTTGCCGTCGAGCACATCGTCGAGATCACCGGGCCCGACGCCTTCACGTTCACCAACACTCTCACCTGCCGCGATCTCACCAGGTGTGCGGTGGGTCAGTGCAAGTACGCGCCGATCATCGCGGCGGACGGCGGCATCGTGAACGACCCGGTGCTGCTGCGGCTCGGGGACAACCACTTCTGGCTGGCCCTGGCGGACAGCGACGCGGGCCTGTGGGCGCGCGGTGTTGCGGTCAACTCCGGCCTGGATGTGCGCATAACCGAACCCGACGTCGCGCCGATACAGATCCAGGGACCAGACTCGAAGCACGTGATGCACGCGCTGTTCGGCGACGCGCTCAGTGACCTCAAGTACTACTACTGCCGGGAGCTCCAGCTCGCAGACATACCGGTTGTCGTCAGCCGAACCGGCTGGACTGCAGAGGTTGGCTATGAGATCTATCTGCGGGATCGCAGCCGCGGTGATGAGCTCTGGGAGCGAGTCATGACCGCGGGCGAGCCTTACCGCATCATGCCCATCGTTCCATGCGAGGCGCGCCGCATCGAAGCCGGAATGTTCAACTACGGATCTGACATGCGGCTGGAGAACAACCCGTTCGAGGTCTCGGGCATGGAGCGCCTAGTGGAGCTGGACGCGCCGGCCGACTTCATCGGTCGCAAAGCCCTCGAGCGCATCCGGGCGGAGGGTGTGCGGCGGAAGCTGGTCGGCGTGGACCTGTCGGGCGATCCGATGGCGGTCGAGCTGATCGAGTACTGGCCTGTGCTTTTCAACGGCGACGTCGTCGGTCATGTCACCGACGCCGTCCACTCGCCACGCCTCGAGCGGAACATAGGCTACGCGTGGGTCCCGATCGAGCTCGCGGCCCCCGGCACCGAGGTGGTGGCCCGGACGCCACATGGTGACTTGAGCGCCCGGGTGGCCGGCCTGCCCTTCATCGACCCGAAGAAATCCATACCTGTCAGCTGACCGCCGAATCCGCTTCTCACCGTGAGGTCGGTGATGGAGGTCATAGTCCTGCCCTAGGTCCCCGGTTACCGTGACCGCGCGTGCACATGACCGAACGGCTAGCGCGAATTGACTGTTTGGCGAGTCAATTCGTCTACCCGGCGCAGCTTCTGGCCGTGTTGCACATGCTGTAATGCCGCGGTTGCACGACGAACCTGGCGGCGCGCAGCCGCACCTGACGATCCTGGTCGTCGAGGACGAGCCCGCAAACCAGGAGTTGATGCGCGCCATCATCGCGGGCTCCTCAGCGCCATTTCTGGCCGGCGCCGAGGTGCTGGTCGCGGACTCGCTCGCCGCGGCCCGCGCCACGCTGGCGGCCCAGCAGGTCGACCTGATCCTGCTCGACGTCGGACTTTCCGACGGTGACGGCCTGCAGCTCGTGAAGGAGCTTGGCACTGGAGCCAATCGGCCCCGTTGTGTGGTCGTCTCCGGGAGCGTTTTCCCCGTCGAGCGGCGAGCCGCGCTCGCAACCGGCGCCGACGACTTTCTGGCCAAACCGATCGAACCCCAGGCCCTGATCAGAACCATCGGATCGGTCATGAATCGCAAAACGATCCTTGTGGTCGAGGACTATGAGGATCTACGCGAGCTGGTTTTTGAAGCCATGACCGCCGCCGGGTATCGCGTCCTCCTCGCGGCGGACGGCCCCAGCGCGCTCGAGGTGGCGCAAACCGAGGCGCGATCGATAGACCTGGTCCTGACCGACTACTACATGCCGAACATGCTGGGCACGGAACTGGCGGAACAGATGAGGGCACAGCACCCTGGGCTGCGCGTGATCTTCATGTCCGGATCTCCCCTTCCCTCAGGCGTAAGCGGCATTCCGCCCGGCTCGACCGCGCTCCAGAAGCCGTTCATGGTGGACGAGCTGTTGAGGACGGTTGCGGAAGCGTTGTCGCGGCCGGAAAAATGAAGCGGGCCGGCACCGGCCGGCCCGCTGATCAGAAACGCTTGGTGGTTAGCGCTCGCCCATCGAGAGCAGGCCGAACGCTGCGCCCTGTGGATCGCCAAGGATCGCGAAGCGACCACCGGAGAAGTCCTGAGGCGCCATCATCTCCGTCGCGCCCGCGTCAGTGGCCTTCTTGAATGCCTTATCCACGTCGGGAACGCTGAAGTAGACCATCCAGTAGCTCGGCATCTCAGCCGGAACCATCGGGTTCATCTCCATCGCGCCGGCGATGCTCTCGCCGCCGATCTGGAACTCGTTGTACGGCGGCCCGTTTTCGCCCATTGGGCTCGTCTTCACCGTCCAGCCGAAGACCTTCTTGTAGAAGGGGAGAGCCTTGTCGACTTCCCTTGCGTTGAGCTCGGCCCAACCGTACGTGTTTGCGCCGCCGATCTGGAAGCCACCCATCTGTGCTGGCTGCCAGCCCGAGATGAATGCGCCAGAAGGATCCTGGAACACGGCCATGCGGCCCTGTGGGCCGATGTCAAAAGCCGGCGCGATCACCTTCCCGCCGGCGGCCTGCACCTTCTTGCCCAGCTCCTCTGCGTCGGGTGTGCCGATGTACACCGCCCACGCGCTCGGGCCCTCCGGCGACTGCTTCGGTCCGATTCCAGCGACGTCCTTGCCGTTCAGCTTCGCCAGCGCATATCCGCCGTACTGCGGGTCGGGGTTGACCTCGACCTTCCAGCCGAACAGCTTCGAGTAGAACTCACGAGACCCGGCCGGATCAGAGCTTGAAAGGTCGACCCAGGCCGGCTTGTTTGCGATTGCAGTTTTGGCTTCCGCCATCTATCTCCTCCTTCAGAATCCAGCGATCTAACCGATCCACCCTACCACCGGCTGGTAAGCGGAGGATTGGGGGGATTCGGGGCTCTATCTTTGCCCCGTGGCTGTGGGCGAAAAGGTGAATTTCCCCGTCCTCGTGGGTGTGGAATCGCACTCCGCCAAGGGCATCACGCATCCAGTCTTTGACGAGCCTGACGGCGCCGGATGGCACGAATGGATGCCGCCCGCCGGTGACTGGACACCGATCGAATTCCAAAGTTCTGACAGCTCCATAACGGCCGAGTTGGCCGGCGCGCCGGCCTACATTCGGGCCGTCTTCGAGCGCAGTGAAGGCGAGAGGTTTTGGGGATTCGGCGAGCGCTCCAACGCGGTCGAGCATTCGGGATCGATCGTCGAACACTGGGTTGGCGAGGGTCCGTATCAGCTGGCGGACTATCAGTTGGTGGAGGCGATCACGCCACGATGGGCCATCCGACGCCGTCGTGACGCGACGCCGTATCCAATCCCATGGCTTCTGTCTTCGCGTGGTTACGGCGTGCTGACTGAGTGCGACGAGTGGAGCTGTCACGACCTTAGAGCCGAGTCGACCTGGACTGTGATCGCGCTCACGAATCGGTTCTCGCTGCGCATCTTCGCCGCCGGTTCGCCCGGCGCGGCCCTCGCCATGTTTTCAGAGGTGACCGGGCGCCAGCCCATCCCTGCATCGGAGTGGTTCCTCGGGCCCTGGGTCGGGACCGCGGTCGGGGATTCCGTGGTGGGGACGGCAGTGCTTCCGACTCGCACCCACGAGATTCCTCATCGCGACCGAGAGCGCGGTCAGGCGGTCGACCTCCACGGCCGCGGGCTGAAGTCGATGACCAGGCTGAGCCCGGTCATCACTCGCGTCTCAGGCGAGCTCTTCGCGTCCGCTGCGCGAAAGCGGTTGTTCGAGTCGTCGGACGGTAGAGCGATCACGTTCACCGCCTATCGCGACGGTCGCGAGCCGCCATTCATCGAGCAGGCTCAGCTGGATTTCACTAATCGGAGCTCGGTCGAGTTTTATCAACGTCTTGTGGAGGAGGCACTCGAGGACGGCCACGATGGCTGGATCGAGGAAGCGGGCGAGTTTTCACCGCTGCTCGCAGAGCACAACTCGTATCCGCTTCGCTATCACCGCGCGCTGGCCGCCATCGCCAGGGAGCTGGGCAGGTCGCCGGCGCGGGCCGTCGGCTCGGGATGGAGCCGCAGCGCGGCATTCTCGCCGCTGGTCTTGGGCTCCGATACCGGCCCTAGCGCGGGCTTCGATGGGTTGCGTTCGGCGTTGAACCAGGGCCTGAGCGCCGGACTGTCTGGGATCGCCTTCTGGGGTGCGCAGACTCCTAGCGATGACCCGATCGCTCCGCAGCTGCTGGTTCGATGGATACAGCTGGCCGCGCTTTCGCCATTGATGCTGATGCCTGGCGGTAAGGGGACGATGCGACAGGCCCTGCCGCATTGGCGACGGTGGGCCGCTTTTCACAAGCTGCTGGTCCCATATCTGATGGCGGCTGCCGGCGAATACGTGCGGACGGGCATGCCGATCATGCGTCACCACGCGCTGACCGATCCTGGCGACGAAGTCTTGATCCGGCTTGACGATCAGTACATGCTGGGCCCGGACCTCCTGGTCGCACCGGTGCTTCAGCCCGGCGCCCGGAAACGCTCGATCCGGCTGCCGGCGGGGGAGTGGCTGGACCTGTGGCGGTCGGTGTCAGTCGCGGACGATGGTTCGCTGCACCCAAAGAGTCCTGTCGTGCTCCGCGGCGGACGTTCGGTGATGTTTCCAGCGCCCTTGAAGGAGATCCCGCTTCTCGTCCGTGCAGGCGGCAAGGTTCCAGGTCTCGACGTTCCGGGGGTAAAAGCGTCTCGGGATCAGCGGCTGAGCTGAGGATCGAGCTCCAGCATCTTTCGCGTCGCGGTGGCTTCGGCGAGCGCGTGAAGCGATTCGAATCCGGTGATGGCTCGCTCGAACGCCGCTGAGGCGGCGGTGCGATCGCCCCGCGCAGCCGCCAGGACCCCCTCCGCTCGGTCACAGCAGGGACCGAGGACGGCGAGACCGCCGGTCAGACGGCGCGCCTGTGGGATCAGCGCCTCGAGCTCATCCCACGCCTGGATCGCGATCAAGGCCTCGAGCATCGAGCGTGCGTGGCCGGGCCCGTAGGACCTGCCTTCGAGCACCTTGCCTTTCGAGATCCGGCGAGCGAGCTCGGGATCGCCCATCGCCACCGCCAGCCTGGCCTGCCAGGCGGTCGCCCGGTCGATGTCGGCGTCGGGGTCTCCGACCAGGTTTGCCAGCTCGCGCGCACGCCCGGGGTCACCGGATCGCGCCGCGACCACCGCGCCAAGGATGGGACCATCGCGCACGAAGTCGCACTCGATGGCTGGATCCTGCGCGAACGCCTGGACATGCATGGCAAGAACAGGTGGGATCTCCTCCCAGCGGTCCAGCTCAAAGAGGGTCGCAATCACGGGGAACGTCCCATGCATGATCTGGTGGGGGTTCGTGTCCAGCGACAGCTGCAAGGACCGCCTCGCGAGCACGAGCGCCTCGTCGTATCTTCCCCCGATGTCCATGACGGCGATGGCAGCCCGCCGGACCGCGTCCCCCTGCTCCAGCCGGGAGCCGAGTTGCTCCACGAGAGGAAGCTCCTTGACCGCCAGCTCCAGGCTATCTGAGTACCTGCCGGCCATCCCGTAAAGCAGGCCGAGCGCGCTGTTCGTGATCCAGTGCAGCTCCGGCACGTCCCTTGATTCCCCGAAAGCGCGAGCCCTCTCTACCGCCGCGATGCGCTGCTCCAGGGGAACCGGGTCCGGCTTCGTGCCCTGGCCGAAGGGCTCACTGCCGCTGTAGAGGCGGGAGGCGCGACCGAACGCGACCTCGAGTCGCGCCCTCGTCTCGCCGTCGGCCGTGTGCGCGAGGCCTTCCGCGATCAGCTCGTCGACCGGTTCCGGATCGGGGCTGTGCTTGAACGCGCCAGGGCTGCCCGACATCATCTCGGCCAGCTTCGCGCAGAGCCGCGCGCGGTCCTCCGAGCGGTCGGTCCGGCGAGCGATTTCCAGCGCCTCGAGGTACGCGGCGCGCGCGCTGTCGCCGTGGTAGCCAGAGCGGTTGTCGTCGCCCAGCTCGACCAGGGCGCGGAATCGTTCTTCGTCTCCGGCGGCAACGGCGACGGCCTGCTGGTGGAGCTCGATCGACCTCGGGATGGCAAAGCGCCGGCGCGCCTGGACACCCGCAGCAACGAGATGCGTGAAGGCCTTCTCCCGGATCGGTTTGCGCTCGGCCTCGCTCCAGGCCAGGTCGGCGTCCTCGCCGGCCGCGGCCGTCGTGTAGTGGAAGGCGAGCAGCTCACCGAACTCGTCTGTGCGGCCGCCCGCGAGCTCTTCGATCCAAGCGGCGATCTCTGCATGGGCTCGTGCGCGCCGGACCTTGGGCAGGGAAGAGTAGGCGACGTCCCGGACCAGGGCGTGCTTGAAGGCGTACTCGGAGTGATTGGCAAGGCTCGAGGTCGGCGTCGCGGTGATCAGGCCGCGCCTCTCGAGCGACAGCAAAGCCGGTGGGACCTCGTCACCCAGCGTTCGCTGGAGCGGGTCGGGCCAGAACAACCGGCCGATGACAGAGGCCTCCTGGAGCACGCGCTTGTCGAAGTCGGGCAAGGCATCGATGCGAGCCGACAGGAGCGCGAGCAGAGAGTCGGGCAGCGGTGTCTTGGGGAGGCTTCCGGTGCTGTGCCATCGACCGTCCTGCCTGACCAGCACCTCTTCCTCGATCAGGCGGCGCACGATCTCCTCGAGGAAGAAGGGGTTACCGTCGGCTTTTCTGAGGATGTCGGCGGTCATCTCGGATGGCATGTCGGCCATCGTGAGCAGGCCCTCGAGCAGCTGCTGGCTTTGCTTGGACGAGAGAGGGCGGAGCGAGATCGTCGAGAAGTTCTCGCTGCCGCCACCGAATCCCGGGTGTGCGTCCACCAGGTCGGGCCGCGCGGTGCCGATGATCAGGAAAGGCCCTGCGGACCGCGCGATCACCCGCTCGAGCATCTCCAGCAGCGGATCGCCGGCCCAGTGCAGGTCCTCGACGACCCAGATGGCCAGGTCCGCCGAGGCCTCGGCGCTGGCGAAGCGCGGCCATGCTGAAGCGAGCTCCTCAGCGACGGCCTGTGGGCTCAGCGCCTCGAGGCCGGTCCCGGGCACTGCGATGCCGGCGGTGGCCGCCAGCGCCTCCAGCGTGCGGGGATCGGGGACCTTCGCCTTCAGCTTCTCGAGCGCCAGCTCGGCGGGGTCGTCGAGACGGATGCCGCATGCAGCCCGCAGGATCTCGCCGAGCGCCCAGAAGGTGATCCCATGACCCGCGGCCAGGCAGCGCCCGCGAAGCACGCGGGCGTTCGGATGCTGCGCGCGAACACCGGCCACGAACTCGTGCACCAGGCGGCTCTTGCCGACACCCGCCGGGCCGAGCACCGTGACGAGCCGGGGCCGGCGCGCCTCGAGCACCTCGTCCAGCAGGCTGTCCAGCGCCTGCAGCTCCGGGGCGCGTCCGACCAGCGGGCTGCTGAGGCCGGGCACGCCCCGTCTTGACTCGGAGGCCTTGCCGAGCACCCGGCGCGCGCGGACTGTTTCGGGCTTGCCCTTGAGCTGCAGATCCATGGGGCCGCCGAAGCGAAATGAATGCCGCGCAGAGAGGTATGTGCGCTCGCCGGCGAGGATGGCGTCCGGCTCGGCCTCGGCCTGCAATCGCGCCGCGACGTTGACAGGATCGCCGGAAACCAGCCGCTGGCTGCTGTCGCTCGGCGTGCCGGTAACGACCTCGCCGGTGTTGACTCCGATCCGCATCCGCAGCGTCAGCCCATGCCGCGCCTGGAGCTCCTTGTTGAGCTCCTCCAGCCGCTCCATCATCTCCATGGCCGCGCTCAAAGCGCGCTCGGCGTCGTCCTCGCGCACGGCAGGCACTCCGAAGACGGCCATCACCGCGTCGCCGATGAACTTTTCCACGGTGCCACCCCACGAGTCGACGGCGCCGGCCATGGCCGCGAAGTACGAGTCGAGCACCGTGCGCAGACGCTCCGGGTCGAGGCGATCGGCCAGCGAGGTCGAACCCATGGCGTCGGCGAAAAGGACAGTTACGAGCTTTCGCTCCATCAGGAGGTGACTATGGTAGGTCGCGGCGGACGAACCCGCCGGGAGGTCAGCCGAGCTCGGCCACCGCTACTCGACCGTCCGGGTGCGGGGTCCGTCCCAATCGCACAGGAAGATCGCTTGCCACCGTCCAAGCGCCAGCTTGCCGTCGCGAACCGGCACTGAGCACGAGGGACCGATCAAGGCGGTCTTCACGTGGGAGTCGGAGTTGCCCTCGGCGTGCGCGAAGTCGCCGTCCTTGGGCACGAGGCGGGTCAACTCCTTCTCGAGGTCGCGCGCGACGTCCGGGTCGGCGCCTTCGTTGATGGTGACGCCCGCTGTGGTGTGGGGAACGTAGACGGTGCAGACCCCCTCCGTGACCCGAGCCTTCTCAACCGCGGCGGCCACCTGCTCGGTGATGTCGAGGAGGTGCGCGCGTCGATGCGTCTTCACCTCGAAGGTCGTCCAGCCCACGAACCTCAGGTTACATTTGGGTCGTGGCGAAGCTGGCTCGACCGGTGGTCGCGGGCACCCTGATCGACGAACCCAATATCACCCCTGAAGAGCTGCAGCTGGCGGTCCGCAACCACTCGATGCCGCTGGAGGCACTGCGCTACGACATCACACCGCTTGGGTTGCACTACCTGCTGATCCACTTCGACATCCCGGCTGTGGACCCGACCACATGGGAGCTCTCGATCGGCGGTCATGTGGAGCGGCCACTGAAGCTGAGCCTCGACCAGATCAAGGCGCGCCCGGCCACCACGTTGGCGGTGACGCTCGAATGTGCCGGCAACGGCCGCGCCCGCATGTCACCCCGGCCGCTAAGCCAGCCGTGGCTGAACGAGGCGGTAGGCACTGCCGAGTGGACGGGCACGCGGCTGGGTCCGTTGCTTGCCGAGGCGCATCCACACGACCGCGCAGTCGAAGTCGTGTTCACCGGGATCGACCGTGGGGTCCAGGGCGGGATCGAGCAGCAGTACGAGCGCAGCCTCGCTCTGCGCGATGCCATGCGCGACGAGGTGCTGCTCGTATGGGCGATCAACGGCCAGCCGCTCACCCCGCAGCACGGCTTCCCTCTCCGCCTGATCGTGCCCGGCTGGTACGGCATGACGCAGGTGAAGTGGCTGCGCTCGATCACAGTCCTCGACCACGCGTTCGAGGGCTTCCAGCAGGCGAATGCGTATCACTACCGGCGCGAGCAGGGTGAGGCCGGCGAGCCGGTCACACGGATGCGGCCAAGAGCGCTCATGGTCCCGCCGGGCGTCCCTGACTTCATGACCCGGACGCGGTTCGTGGAGCCAGGCCGGCACGAGCTGGTGGGCAGGGCGTGGTCCGGCCGCGCGGCGATCAGCAAGGCCGAGCTCAGCGATGACGGCGGCGCGACCTGGTCCGAGGCCACGCTGGGCGGCGCTCCATCGGAGTACGCATGGCGCGCATGGTCATACAGCTGGAATGCGACGCCGGGCGAGCACGAGCTGTGCGTGCGGGCCACGGATGCCGCCGGCAACGTGCAGCCCTCCAATGCGAATTGGAGCCTG
The DNA here is from genome assembly GCA_005881025.1 of Chloroflexota bacterium. Classification (GTDB taxonomy): domain Bacteria; phylum Chloroflexota; class Dormibacteria; order Dormibacterales; family Dormibacteraceae; genus CF-54. The sequence goes on from VBFO01000024.1 coordinate 22,793, forward strand.
GAAGGCGTTGAGAACAATGCGATCCAGCGCGTGCAGGTGGTGGTGGGATCAACCGACCACGCTGAACAAGCAGCGGCGGATTCGCCCTAGTCTCGCGAGCCGCTGCCTTCACCGAGAAGTTCCTGCTCAATTGACACCGGCACCGTTGAGGTGTCGTGTCTGGACCAGTCCAATGGCGCAGT
>VBFO01000139.1 GCA_005881025.1 Chloroflexota bacterium
GCTGACAGCGCCATGCCGCTCGAGGAGGTCGGATGGGACTCCGAGCTGCGTTCGCTTGGCCTCGTCGGAGTAAGCGACCACGCCGCCCAGGAAGTAAGCCGAGCTGCCCGGCTGGTCGGTGATAATGGCCGCCAGCAGCCCGCCGGTGCACGACTCCGCGACCGACAGCGTGAGGCGGCCATCCTCCAACAGCTTGCCCAGGGCGGCGGCCCTCGGATCGACAGGCGATTCAGCGCCCGGGGCTCCACCGGAAGGTGCCACGGCCGCAGCTGATGCAGCAGTGCCGCCTGGAAGCAGGACGTGCCGCCACCGCCACAGGTAGTCCACTCCGCTCGAAAGCGTGAAGACCACCGCGAAGCCGACGGCAAGTGCCGCCGGCAGCCCAAGCTCCGGGTACGGACGCTGCAGGATCAGCAGCGTCACCGCCACCACCTGAGTCACCGTCTTGGTCTTGCCCAAAGGGGCCGCTGCAAGGACCCGGCCCTGGCTGGCGGCGACAGTGCGCAGCAGCGTGATCAGGAGCTCCCGCGAGAAGATGACGACCACCACCCACGCGGCCACCAGCTCCTCCTGCACGAGCACGATCAGCACAGAGAGCACGAAGAGCTTGTCCGCCAGCGGGTCGAGGAACTTGCCGAGGTCGCTGACTGAGCCGCGGCGTCGTGCGAGCTGCCCGTCCATCGTGTCGGTCAGCGAGAACACGACGAACACGGCAGCCGCGATCTGGTCGTGATAGTCAAAACGCGCCAGGACGAGGAACATCAGGGGCGGGATCGCCACCAGCCGGCTGATGGTGAGCGCGTTGGGCAGGTTCAACGTCTATCCCAGACTACGGGCTCGCCTTGTACTCGCGCGTTACGACGCCATTGCCCATCGCGCCGATCGGTCGATCGTCGATCGTGATGAAGGTGGCCGCCGCCTTGCCGCTGGTGATCTTGATGTCGAATCCCTGGAACGAGACCTCAGCGCCCGGCTGGAACACGTGGCCCGAGTCCGAGTACTGAGCTTTGCCGTCGACGATGACGTTGAGCCACACGGTGTCGGTCACGCGGACTCCGACCACGATTGCGTGCCGGATCGGTGAAGGTGACGGCAGCGGAGTGGTCGAAGGCACCGCGAGCGCTCGCGCGGCGGCCGGGGATGTGCTGCCGGGATTCACCGACTCGATCTGACGCCAGGCGTAATACCCGAAGGCCCCCGCCAGAAGGGCGACCGCGAGGGCCACGGCCACGGGCGTGGTGAGCGTCAGGCGGGCGTTGGGCTGCGACCCATCCAGCGCGAGAGACCGCCGAGCATGAGCCGGCGGGACCGGAAGCATCAAAACCATCTCGTCCGGGTCGAGCCCGAGGTAGCGAGAGTAGGTGCGGACGTAACCGCGCGCATACACGAAAGCAGGTAGACGATCGAATTCACCATCCTCGATCGCTGCAAGGTTGGCGACCCTTACGCGCGTCGCCGCCGACGCCTGCGCCAGCGTCGCACCCAGGTCAAGTCGACGGGATCGAAGCAAAGTACCGAGGGGGGAGTCGGCTGCTGGTCCGACTCCGTCAGTCACTCCAGGCCCAGACGCTCCAGGAGCTCATCGACGTCGGGTAAGTTCATCAGCACCTCGCGTGACTTCGAGCCTTGATATCCACCGATGACCCGATGGTCCGCGAGCTGATCGACGATCCTGCCCGCTCTCGAGTAGCCGACGTTGAACTTGCGCTGCACGAGCGAGACCGACGCGCCGCCCTCCGCGGCGACCGCCCTGGCGGCTCGAGGGAACAGTGGATCCAGCTTGCGCTCGGTCTCCCGCCCCGCCCATTCGCTGCCGGCGCCCTCTTCCAGGATCTCCTCCATGAATCGCGGCGCGCCCTGCGACTTCCAGAACGTGACGACCTCCTCGACCTCCTGGTCGCTCACAAAGGCGCCCTGGATCCGGGTCGGCTTGCCGGCGTCTACCGGCTGGTAGAGCATGTCGCCGCGGCCGAGCAGCTTCTCGGCTCCGCCCGAGTCGAGGATCACGCGGCTGTCGACCTGCGAGCCCACGGCGAATGCGATGCGTGAGGGGATGTTGGCCTTGATGAGGCCGGTGATGATGTCGGTTGAGGGCCGCTGCGTCGCGATGATGAGGTGGATGCCGACGGCGCGGGCGAGCTGCGCGATGCGGCATATGAGCTCCTCGATCTCGCCGGCCGCGACCATCATCAGGTCTGCGAGCTCGTCGATCACGATGACGATGTAAGGCAGCTCGCGCGCCAGCTTGAGCCTCGCCTTGTCGTTATAGGCGGCGATGTTGCGCACGCCCTCCGCTGAAAACAGCTTGTACCGCCTGTCCATCTCCGCCACTGCCCAACGCAGCGCGGCTGCCGCCTGGTGCGATTCAACCAGCACCGGCAGCGCCAGGTGCGGGAGTCCGTTGAACCCGGTCATCTCCACGCGTTTGGGGTCGATCAGCAACAGCCGCAGATGGTCTGGTGTCGTCTGAAACAGGAGGCTCGTGATCAGGGCGTTGATGCACACGCTCTTGCCCTGACCAGTGGCACCGGCGATGAGCAGGTGCGGCATCCGCGTCAAGTCGCCGACGATCGATGCACCTGAAACGTCGTTGCCGAGCGCGAGGGCCAGCGCGTGAGTGCCCTCGCGGAAGGCTGCGGTCTCGAGGACCTCGCGAATGGTGACCAGGCTTGCAGACTTGTTCGGGACCTCGATGCCGACCGCCGACTTGCCGGGAATCGGTGCCTCGATCCGGAGCGGTGCGGCCGCGAGTGCGAGTGAGAGGTCGTTCTGCAGGGCGGTGATGCGCTTCACCTGCACACCTGGTCCGGGCTGCACCTCGAACTGAGTGACGGCAGGCCCTGGGTTCACCCCGACGACCTTGGCCTCGACGCCAAACGTCCCCAGCGTGGATTCGATGACCTTGACATTGCGCTTGATCTCGTCCGCCATTCGCTCGCGGCGGGCGGTGACCGTGTCGAGAAGGGCGATCGACGGCAGCTTCCACTCGATCTCCGGCTGATCGTCCTCCGGCTCGGCCACGACGCGGAGGACGGGAGCGGCGCCCGACTCCGGCCGATCGCGATCCTCGTGGTCATCGTGATCGGGCGTCTTGGTGGCCTTCGGCGCCGCGTCCGGCTCAGGCTCGATCTCCCACGGTCTCGGCGCGGTCGGGATAGGCGGATAAGCAAGCCCGATCCCCGCGCCGGCGGCCGCTCGCGCCGTCTGCGCCTGCTTGGCGGGCTCCTGAGGAATTGCGACCAGTCGCTCCAGCCGCTTGCGCTCGGCATACGCGGCCTGGCCGGCGTTCAGGACGATCTGGACGACCGCCCCAGGACTGAAGTGAATCGTCACGATGAGCCCGATCACCAGACCCGCCACGAGCAGTGCCATGGCGCCCCACCAGCTCGCGACCTCGATGAGCGCGCGATCGATCCCGTCACCGAGGCCGCCCCCCGCGTGCTGGGCCATGCCGAAGATCCCGATCAGAGACAACACGGCGATCAGCCCGGTCACGAGGTCGAGCGGGCGCGGTCTGGGTGCGTTCGGCCACAGGAGGTACGCGCCCACTCCGAAAGCGAGCGCATCCGGCACGAACCATGAGTGTCCGAAGCTGCCGAGCAGCCAGGAATGGATGCCGTCCAGGATCGAGCCGGGATTGCTCGCGGCGGCCAGCAGGCCGAGCAGGCCCACCAGGATCAGCAGCACCGCCGTGATCTCGCGAACCTGACGAGGGTCGAGGCGCGGCCGGGTCGTGCGGCGTCCACGCGCAGTGCGATGTCGCGCTGAAGAGGAGCGGCGCGCGCCGTGTGTGGAAGAGCGTGAGCTGCGTGCGGTGGTACGAGGCATGCTGCGTTGCCGGCGCCCGGCTGCCGCGATCTTACACCGGACCCAACACGCGTTCGTGCGGCGAGATACTCTCCAGACCGTGGCTGTGGACCCTTTCGCGGAAGCTGAGACACGCTACCGCACACTGGTCGACGAGCGGCGTGCGGGCAATTTGCAGCCGCGAGCGTTCCGGCTCGCGGTCCGCGACCTCGCGGTGCTCGACAGCGAAGGGCATCGATGGATGCTCGGGCCGGAGGACGGGATCTGGTACCGGCGCGAGCACGAGCGCTGGCTGCAGGCGGACCCGCCACGAAGACTCGTGTGCAACGCGTGCGGACATCACAACCTCGGGCGGCACAGCTTTTGCGTGGAGTGCGGGACTGCGCTCAACCGCTACCACCGCTAGCGCAGCGGATGCAGCTCGGCCCAGATGCTGCCTGAGATCAGCGCGGCCGCGAGCGGGATCAGCGCGACCAGCAGCCACAGCCGCCACCAGATCGGACGGTCCACCCCTCGCACGAGCTCGTGTCCGCAAAACCCGCAGAACCGGTCAAACGGGCCCGCCACGCCGTGGCAGCTGCCGCATCGATGCAGCTGCAGCCCGCAGTGGGCGCAGGCCTGGTCTTCATACAGCGCGAGCACCATCGCCGGCTGATCGCAGCGAGGACAGAGGCTGGGCGCGACGAGCGCGAGCGGCGGAAGCTTCAAGTCGACTAGATCTCCGTTACCACCGGAATCACCATCGGACGCCTGCGGGTCTGCTTGTACACGGTCTTGGAAACCGCGTCGTGGATGGCCTCTTGCAGCAGGTTCACGTCAGCGTGGGTCTCGCGCATCTTCCTGATCGCTTCCATCGCGGCGCGTTTGGCGTCGGCCATGAGGCCTTTGGACAGCTCCGGCTCGATGACCCCCCGTGACAGCAGGTCTGGACCTGCGCGCAGGGATCCGGTGTCCCGGTCCAGCGCAAGCGTCACCACCAGGATGCCGTCCTCGGCGAGATGGCGCCGGTCGCGCAGCACCACCTGCTCGACGTCGCCGACACCCAGCCCATCGACGAAGACAAGGCCTGTGCTCACCTTTTCCCCGCGCTGGATCGACTTCGAGTCCAGCTCCACGGCCTCACCATCCTCCACCACCACCACGCGTTCATCGCCGATCCCGGCTTCGCGCGCCAGCTCCGAGTGCTGGAGCAGCTGGCGGTATTCGCCATGCACTGGGATGAAGAAGCGCGGCCTGACCGCGTCGAGCATCTCGCGCAGCTCATCCCTCTGCGCATGCCCGGTGACGTGCACGTTGCCAACCTCTGAATAGAAGACGCGCGCCCCGTGGCGATAGAGGTTGTTGACCGTCTGATGGACCATTCGCTCGTTGCCTGGGATGGGCCGGGCCGAGATGACCACCCAGTCCCCGCTGCGGACGTTCACCACCGGATGGCGCTGCGCCGCGAATCGTGTGAGCGCCGACATCGGCTCTCCCTGACTTCCCGCAGTCAGCAGGAGGAGCCGAGAAGGCGCGATCCGATCCGCTTCCTCGAGTGGGATCGTCAGGCCTTCAGGGACCTTCAGAAACCCCAGCTCGCGCGCGGTCTTGAAGTTCTGCTGAAGACTTCTGCCCACCACAGCCACCCGCCGGTCGAACTGGACCGCCATGCGCACGAGGTGCTGGATGCGGTGGATGTTGG
>VBFO01000136.1 GCA_005881025.1 Chloroflexota bacterium
ATCGGTGCTGGGGGTGGACGGCCTGTCGGACCAGCAGCGGCTGCTCGCCCAGACCTGGATCCGCGCTGCGACTGTGCAACCCGCGCTGGACGGCACCGTCAGCGTGGTGATCAGTGAGTGGCAGCCGGTGGCCGCCTATCACGCGGGCGCGACCGGAAAGATGCTGCTGCTCTCAGACCAGGCGATGGTCCTCGGGCCGGCCACGGCCGCCGGAGGGCTGACCAACATCCAGGGTCCCGCCGGCCAGGACCCGCGGATTGGAGAACGCCCACTTGATCCCGAGCTGCTCGTCGCACTCGTCAACATCCAGCGCAGCTTCCCCGCGTACATCGGGCAGCAGGTGGCGATGTTCGTCATCGACTCGTGCGGAAACCTCACGCTGCTTACAGGACGTGGCTGGAAGGTCTACTTCGGTCGCGTGCTGACCCCGGAAGAGTTCGCTTCGTTGCGTGACAAGCTGGCCGCCTTGAAAGCGATCCAGGGCCGGGTCAACTACAACTCGACTGATCTTCTCTATGTCAACGTGATGAATCCATCCGAGCCCGCTGCGGGCTTCAAGTCGAAACAGCCACCACCTCCCAGCCCCAGCCCCGGAGCTCCTCCTCCATCACCATCACCGGTGCCCACTTGCAAGTAATCGTCATCGCCGTCCTGTTCGTGGTCCTCGGCGTGCTGCTTGGTCTTCTCTCGCCGGTCACGATTCCGATCAGCTACGCGCGGTACACCGCCATCTCGCTGCTCGCGGCGCTCGACTCGATCTTCGGGGCGTTCAAGGCCTACATCGCCGGGTCGTTCGAGCCGCGAGTGTTCTTCAGCGGCCTCATCACGAACATGGCCCTGGCCGCCGGCCTGACCTTCTTCGGAGACAAGCTGGGCGTCGATCTTTCGATCGCCGCGATAGTGGCTTTCGGGGTGCGGATCTTCAACAATTTGGGGGCTATCCGACGTCATTACTTGTGATAGCATCCCTAGCAGGCAGACACAAGGAGTGGCCTTAGGCTGACGCCGACCCACAAAATCTGGCCCGCAAGCGCCCAAGAGCCGATATAATCCCCGGCAACCCGCCCCAATATTCTCAACGTTCCAGGAGGCATCCCAGCACAAGCTTTGGCACGGCGGAAGAAAACCGTGGGTCTCGACCTTGGCACCAGCCGGGTCGCGGTGGTCATCGCGGAGTCCGACGACCCCGCGGGTCCAATCAGCGTCATCGGCGTGGGCGAAAGCCCGTCCGACGGCCTGCGCAAAGGCGTGGTCGTCAACCTCGACAAGACCATCGCCTCCATCCAGAGCGCAGCCGTCGCCGCGGAGCGGATGGCGGGCCAGCGCATCGAGTCGGTCGTCGTCTCGCTGGCGGGCACGCACCTGTGGTCGCAGAACTCGAGCGGCGTGGTCGCGGTCGCCAGGCCTGATCGCGAGATCGGTGAGGACGACGTGCAGCGCGTGGTCGAGGCCTCACGCGCAGTGAGCATCGCGTCCGATCGCCAGGTGATTCATGTCATCCCACGTGCGTACACGGTCGACGGGCAGGAGGGAGTGCGCGACGCGATCGGCATGACCGGTCAGCGACTCGAGGTCGAGACCAACATCGTCACGGGCGCGCAGACCGCCGTCCAAAACGTCATCAAGTGCGTGCATGGTGCGGGCTTCGACATCGAGGACGTGGTTTGCTCAGGGCTCGCCGCCGGCGAAGGCGTGCTGACTCCTCAAGAGGTGGACCTCGGCGTCTGCTTGATCGAGATCGGGGCGGGCAACACAGCGGTGGCGGTCTACAACGAGGGCTCCGCGCGGCACCTGGCGGTGCTGCCGGTGGGCGGCAACCACGTCACCAGCGACATCGCCATCGGCCTGCGCACCACGCTGGACGAGGCCGAACACCTGAAGCTCAACTACGGGCACACGCTGCCCGAAGTCATCGACCACGGTGAGAAGGTCGAGGTGAGGCAGGTCGGCGGTGACCGCATCCAGGCCCTGCCCAGGCGATTCCTGGCCGAGATCATCGGACCGCGGATGCAAGAGATCTTCCAGATGGCGCGCGAGGAGGTCCGCAAGTCAGGTTTCGACGGCCTGCTTCCGGCCGGCGTCGTGGTCACCGGCGGCGGCGCGCGCCTGATGGGCACCACTGATGCGGCGCAGGCGGTCTTCGACACCTCGGTCCGGCTCGGCCAGCCCATTGGGATGAGCGGTCTGGCCGACCGCGCTCAGGGACCTTCCTTTGCGGTCGCAGTGGGGCTCGTCAAGTGGGGCTCGCGCAGTCACGTACGCGCACACGCCAACGGTCGACAGCCGCTGACGCTGGAATCGACCTATCAAAAAACAGTGAGGTGGCTTCGAGATTTTTTCTAGAGAACACACCCGCAACCAGCTGGAGCTCGCCATGGCCAAAGCAAATTCGAAGGAGGATCACGTCATCGTCATGAAGGAAAGCGAGTTGCACGAAGGGCGAGCGCGGATCAAGGTCGTCGGGTGCGGCGGTGGCGGCGGCAACGCCGTGAACCGCATGATCTCGAAGGCCCTCAAGGTCCAGTTCATCGCAGTCAACACCGACAAGCAGGCGCTCGAGCGCTGCCAGGCCGACGTCAAGGTGCAGATGGGCAGCAAGCTCACGCGCGGGCTGGGCGCCGGCGGCGACTGGACTCGAGGCCGCGACGCGGCCGACGAGAGCCGCGCCGAGCTGTCCGAGGTGGTCAAGGAATCGGACATGGTCTTCATCACTGCCGGCATGGGCGGCGGCACTGGAACGGGGTCCGCATCCATCGTGGCCCAGCAGGCCAAGGAGCAGGGCGCCCTGACCATCGGCGTCGTCACCAGGCCATTCGCATTCGAAGGCCGCATCCGCAACGACTCCGCTGAAGAGGGCATCAAGGCCCTCCGCAGCCAGGTCGACGCGCTGATCGTCATCCCCAACGACAGACTGGCCCAGGTGGCGAACTCCAAGACCACGCTCGAGGACGCGTTCCGGATGGCGGATGACGTCCTCCGCCAGGGCGTGCAGGGCATCTCAGACCTGGTCACGCAACCCGGCGTCATCAACCTCGACTTCGCCGACGTCAAGGCGATCATGGAGAACGCCGGCGAGGCGCTCATGGGCATCGGCCACGGCGCGGGTGACTCGCGAGCCGAGGACGCAGCCAAGCAGGCGGTGTCGAGCCCACTGCTCGAGACGTCGATCGACGGCGCGAAGGGCATCCTGTTCAACATCACCGCCGGCAAGGACATCACCCTTCAGGAGGTTCAGAAGGCGGCCGAGATCGTGCGGTCCGCCGCCGACCCCGGCGCCAACATCATCTTCGGCGTCGTCCGCGACGACACCATGCAGGGCGAGATCAAGATCACCGTCATCGCCACCGGCTTTGCCGGCAAGACCCACGCCGAGGCACGACAGACCGAGGCCCGCAAGACCGTTGAGCGGCCGGAGTTCGGGACCGAGGACATGGGCGACATCAACATCCCGGCGTTTCTCCGGAACCGGATGTAGGAATACTTACTGAATTGAGCCGATCAATCAACGGAAGGAGAGCAGCGGCGCTAGCCCCGCGGCCTTGCCGCGGGGTCGGCTTTGCCGACGCCGCGATGAGAGGAAACCGCGTGGGTTTCCTCTCATAAGAATATGCGTTGCCCGTACTGCGGTCATCACGACCTGAAAGTCGTCGACTCGCGCGACTCCGAGGTGGGGGAGGCGATTCGGCGCCGGCGTGAATGCCTGCAGTGCGGGCAGCGGTTCACGACCTACGAGCGCATCGAGACAGTCCCGTTCTTCGTCACCAAGAAGGACGGGCGGCGGGAGGACTTCGACCCGCAGAAGCTCTTCAACGGCCTGAAGAAGGCGACCGAGAAGAGGGACATCTCACCGGAGCGGCTGCGGGCGATTGTCGACGATATCGAGGCCGAGCTCCGTAGGTCGGGCCGGGTGGAGATACCCAGCGGTGAGATCGGCGAGATGGTGATGGAGCGGCTGCGTGACCTCGACGAGGTCGCCTACATCCGCTTCGCGTCGGTGTACCGCGAGTTCATGGACCTGCAGCAGGTCAAGCGGGAGATCGAACAGGTCCTGAGCTCCAGGAGGTCCTGAGCCGCCGGATTCCGCCGTTTTGCACAAAACGCGCGCATGCGACGGACCCGAATCGCACGTTCTTTACTAAGAGTGCGGAAACTCATTACGTGACCGACCACCCAACTGTCCTCCGCGTCCAGGACCTCGAGCCCGAGGAGGGGTTGGTCCACGGCTTCTCGACCCTGGATCTGGGCTCCGTGAAGGTCAAGGATTCACGACGCCGATTTGCGGAACTGCTCAGCCTGGATCCAAACGCACTCACCACCGTCGGCGCGGTCCACGGTTCTGCGGTCGCTCGCGTGGACGCGCCCCAGGAGCGGGTCGACGAAGTCGACGCCCTCATCACCGACAGCCCTGGCATCGCCCTGTTCGCCACCTACGCCGACTGCTACCCCATCGTCCTCTGGGACCCCGACCATCGCGCCGCCGCCCTCGCCCACGCCGGCTGGCGCGGCACCGAAGCCGAGGTCGCCGCGCACACCGTGCAGGCGATGCGACGCGAGTTCGGCACCGATCCGTCAGCCCTCAAGGCCGGGATCGGGCCGGGCATCTGTGGGCGCTGCTATGAGGTCGGCGAAGAGGTCGCGACGCGATTCGACGCGCGATTTGTGAGCTCGACGAATGGGGATCGCTTCCTGCTCGACCTGGCGGCGGCTCTGCATGCGCAGCTGGAGGAGGAGGGTGTCCAGCAGATCTTCCAGCTCGCGCTGTGTACGAAGGAGACGCCCCTTCTGCCCTCGCACCGGCGCACCCCAGACGGCGCCCGCTTCGGCGCCATCGTCGCGATCAGGTGAGCGTCGCCGAGAATCTGAAGGCGGTACGAGAGCGCATCGCCGGCGCCGGCCGCAACCCGGACGAGATCACCATCGTGGCCGTCACGAAGGGCTTCGGTGCGGACCGATGCCGGGAGGCGATGGAGGCCGGGCTGACCATCCTCGGCGAGAATCGAGTCCAGGAAGCGATCCCAAAGATGGAGGTGGTCCCGAACGCCACCTGGCATCTGATCGGCCACCTTCAGACGAACAAGGTCCGGCAGGCTGCCGGCCGATTCGAGCTCATCCACTCCGTCGACTCCCTCCGCCTCGCGGAGCACATCGCCCGCGTCGAGCCGCGGCAGCAGGTCCTGATCGAGGTGAACGCAGCTCGCGAGCCACAGAAATCCGGAGTCGCGCCCGAGGACGCGATCGAGCTGGCGCGGTCGGTCGCCGGCCTGCTCCACCTGCGCGGGCTGATGGCGATGGGACCGGCGCATGGCGACCCATCAGAAACGTTCACG
>VBFO01000025.1 GCA_005881025.1 Chloroflexota bacterium
CCCCGACGACGGACCGATTGCGTTCAGCGCGGACGGAACGATGGCGGCCCTGTCACTCCCAGACCACGGGGCGATCATCGAGCCCGTCAACCTGAGGCCTGTCTTCCCTTCACCGTCACGAACCCCGGGCTCAACTGCGTCGCCGAGCACGAAACCAAGCGCTTCGCCATCGCCATCGACTGTCGCACCGCGCCGGGTCAACTCGCGCTTGCCCCACGTGGACGCGCTGGCGTGGAGCCCCGATGCCAAGCAGCTGGCCGTGGCTGTGAACGGCGGCATCCAGGTTTACAGCTCCTCGGGAAAAGACGGCGACAAGGCGCTGAAGTCGTACGCCGGCGGCTCGGGGGTCACCGCCCTGGACTGGTCCGGAGCCATCACCGGCCAGACACTGGTCGGCATCAAGGCTGGACCCAACACACAGTCGTTTGTCGATGCGCTGCTCACCGCGACCAAGCTGCCTGCCGCGGCGGACACAAGCGCGAACCGGCCGTTCACCAAGATCTACGTGTGGGCCTTTGACTCGAGCCAGGCCTCGCCGATCGCCTCGATCACAGACGCCAGCCCGACAGTGCTCGTGAAGTACCCACCGCTGGCAGCCCTGGTCAACTTCCATCATTGGGTCGCGTCCGAAACCTGGGCGCTGACGGGCGGCTGCATCCGATATCGCGTGGTCGTCGCCGGCAGCATCGCGCCGGTGGCCTCGACCTTCGGTTTGCAGTCCAACACACCGTGCCTCGGGGCGTCGACTTCGGCATCGCCGTCGAAGTAGGCCCATCTACGATGGGAAAGTGGCCTTCGTAGACGTCCTCGCGGTCCACGCGGCGACGACGCCGCATAAGGCCGCCGTGATCGAGGGGAACAGCACCACCGACTTCGAGACTTTGAACCGGCGCGCCAACAAGGCCGCCAACATGCTCGCTGGTCTTGGGTGTGACGTTCATGATCGCGTCGCGAGCATGTGGTTCAACTCCACAACCGGCTTCGAGCTCTCGCATGGTCTACGCAAGGCGGGGCTTGTGGGCACTCCGATCAACTACCGCCTGCGCGGGAGCGAGGTGGCCTACGTCGTGAACGATTCGGGTGCGCTGGTCGTGGTGGCCGACGACCCGCACATCGATGCCGTGGAAGCTGCGCGCGCGGAGGTGACCCGCGACGTCCGCTTCCTGGCTGCCGGCGAGCGCGTGCCGCCGGGATGGCTGTCCTACTCGCAGCTGATGGATTCCGCCTCTGAGGATCCACCTCCGCCGCCAGAGGAGATCACCGGACTCGGACCTTCGATGATCTACACCTCAGGCACCACGGGGCATCCGAAAGGAACCTGGCGCCCCAACGGTGTCAACGTCGAGAACGTGATGCAGATGGTCTCGATCTTTGAGCTCACCGCAGAGGACGTGCATCTCGTCTGCGGACCCGGCTATCACAGCGCCGTGGCGATGTTCAGCGCGCTGCATCATCTGCTCGGCAGCACCATCGTGGTGCAGCCGAAGTTCGAGGCCGTCGCTTCGCTCGACCTCATCGAGCAGCATCGCGTGACGACGACGATGATGGCGCCCACGCTGCTGCGCCGCCTGCTCGACGCGCAGGAAGCGCGGCCGCGCAACCTTGGATCGCTGCGGGCCGTATTTCTGGGCGCCGCCCCCTGCCCGTACGCGCTGAAGTCGCGCGCCGAGAACCTGATCGGGCAGGTGCTGTGGGAGTTCTACGGCGCCACCGAGACGGGCATCAACACGGTCCTCCGTCCTGAGGATCAGCTGCGCAAGCCCGGGTCCTGTGGCCAGGCGGTACCCGGACAGGAGATCCGGCTGGCCGGCGCCGACGGCAACGAGGTGCCCGACGGAGCTGCTGGCGAGTTCATGGTCCGAAACACGTGGCTCGCCGAGCCGCAACCTTCACGGCGGCTTCTTCAGCGTGGGTGATGTCGCCTATCGCGACCCCGAGGGCTTCTATTACATATGCGACCGCAGCGTGGACATGGTCATCTCAGGCGGAGTGAACATCTACCCGGCCGAGATCGAGGCGGTGCTCCACGAGCATCCCGCGGTTGCAGACGCGGCGGTGGTTGGGGTGCCCGACGACGAGTGGGGCGAGTCCGTGAAGGCAGTGATCCAGCTGCGCACCGGCGCCATGGCAACGTCCGAGGAGCTGATCCAGTTCTGCGCCGACCGCCTCGCGGGTTACAAGAAGCCGCGCTCGATCGACTTCGTGGAAGAGCTGCCGCGCGACGCGGCGGGCAAGCTGCTGAAGCGGGCCATTCGCGAGCCCTACTGGGCGGGCGCAGGGCGCCTGATCTAGGCCCTGGCCTTCGACGCTTTCGCCGGGCTCGGCAGCCGCCCGCGCAAGAACTCGATCGAGGCTCTGATCTCTTCGAGCGGATCGTCCTCGACCGAGTCGAGTCGCCGCTCGGCCTCCAATCCGTACCAGCCCCTGTAGCCGGCTGCCTGAAGCGCCTCGATGACGTCGGTGACCTTGCCGTCGCCATGCCCGAGCGGCTTGAAGAGGCCGCCCGCGACCGCAGTCGCGTAGTCGATTCGGCGCTCGCGTACCTGGCCCGCGATCTCGCCATCGAGGTCATTCAGGTGGACGTGCTGGATGCGGCCGTCAGCCAGCTCGATCATCTCGACCGGGTCAGCGCCGGCCAGTACCAGCTGACACAGGTCGAGGCAGACGCCCGCCTCCGAGCCCACCAGCAGGCGCTCGATGTCGGACGCGCCCTGGATCATGCTGCCACGGCGCGGCAGCACCGCCAGGCGAAGCCCGTGCACCGTGCACACGTGCTTCACGGATCCGACCGCGCTCAGCAGGTGCGCCCAGCCCGAGCTCGACAGCGCGACGCCATCAGAGCCGTCCTCACGGGACTCGATGACTGTCAGCACCAGCGTGTGCGCACCAAGCTGCGCGAGCCAGCCGGCGTGTCCATCGATGTGCGCCAGCTCGGCGCCGCGAATGTCATGGTGATGCAGGACGGCACGCACCGGACCGGCCACCATGCGCAGGCCATGTCGCCGCAGCAGGCCGCGGGCGGCGTCGCTGCGGTCGGGAAGAAAACCGGAAGGTCCTGCTTCGATGGCGCTCTCCCCGAGGGACGCGATCTCGTGCAGCACGCGTTCCGATTCGAGCTGCTGACCCCATCCGCGGATCTCGCTGATGCCCCACGACGCGGGCGAGAGTGCGATGTGGTCGTGATGACGAGGCTGTCCCGAACGCAGCCGCGAGATGTTGAGCGCGCGCCCCGCCAGTCGCATGGGCGCCAGATTAACCTACGAATCTATCCTCTGCTTTTGTGCACAAAATCACGCTATTTCTCATTCAGAGCATGTAATTGCGCGCAAAAGCGGAACTCGGAACTGTGAGTGAACCCGGCCTGAGCGCCGATCTGAACGCGCTCGAGTGGGACCTCATACCTTCGTCGCCCCAGCCGGCGCACATGCACATGGCTCTCGACGAGATGCTGCTCGAGCGGGTGATCGGTGGCACGCGCAGGCCAACCGTGCGGTTCTGGGAGTGGACCGAGAGCGCGCTGGTGATCGGCTCGCATCAATCCGTGATGAACGAGATCGACATTCAAGCAGCTCGCAAGTCGGGTTTCACGATCACGCGGCGGATGAGCGGCGGGGGAACGATGATCTGCGAGCCAGGCCGCACCATCACCTACTCGATGTGCTTGCCCGCGACGGCGGTCTCCGGCATCAGCTTCCGCCAGTCATACGCGCTGCTCGACGCGTGGGCAGTGCAGTCGTTCATCGAGCTGGGCGTGCCCGCGTCCTACCGCGAGATCAACGACATCATCTCGCCGCGCGGAAAGATCGCAGGTGCAGCACAGGCCCGAAGGCGGGGGTTCGTGCTCCACCACACGACAATCGCGCACTCGATGGATGCGGGGCTGGTTCGGGAGCTGATCCGTGTCGGCCGCGACCGGCTTTCAGAACGGGGTGTACGCAGCGCCGAGAAAGAGGTGTCGCCGCTCGCGTGGTTCACCGAGCTGACCTGCGCCGAGGTGGCCATCCACATGCAGGCGTCGTTCCGTTCAGCCTTCGACGCGCACGAGAGCGAGCTGTCGGCGGCTGAGCTGCATGGCGCTCAGGACCTCGTCGAGACGAAGTACGGGACGCAAGCCTGGATCGAGCGCATTCCCTAATCGGGCTCGAGGAACATGTCGTCCGGGTAGCAATAGAGCCAGCGCTCTCCCGGCTCGAAAGATCTGACCACAGGATGTCCGCTCGCCTGCACATGCCCGGAGGCGTGCTTGTTCTTGGAGTCGTCGCAGCAGCCGACGTTGCCGCACTCCATGCACAGGCGCAGGTGCACCCACGAGTCCCCGCGCTTCAGGCATTCTTCGCATCCACGGGTGGACAGCGGCTTCACCTCGTGAACATTTGCCAGGTGGTCGCACAGCTGTTCCTCCGCCGCCATCAGGTCCCGGCCTCGACCGCCCGGTCGCTTTCCAACGCGTAGGCGACAGCCTCGTCCAGGTTCATCTTCTGGCCTTCAGCGCGGGCGGCGGTTTCAGCCTCGGTGAGCTCAACGGGGGTCCGCCAGCCCTCGCGGTTGCCCACGATCGTGCCCAGGCCTGCGCCGATCGTGACCTCCTGCGCCGCGGCAGCCCCCGCCAGGCGGGCCGCCCGGAGACGGTCGTCCTCCCGCCGCGCGACCTCGGCGATGCAGTCGAGCACGAGCACCTTCCCCGTGACGTCGTCCGCGTTGGCGAAGATCTTCAGGGCCTCGACGGAGGTGGTCCTGGCGAGCGGCGTGTCGTGCAGCTGGAGCGCCAGGATGGCGCGGGTGAAAAGTCCCCAGCCGAGGCCGAACTGGTTGCCGAGCCTGCGGAAAAGCGCTATCGCCTGGTCGATCGAATCGCGTGCGGCATCGACCTGACCCTGCTGGTAGTAGCACTGTCCCAGCGACCAAAGGCACTGTGAGACGCCGGGCTCGTCACCGAGATCGCGGTACATCGGGAGCGCTTCATTGAGGAGCCGAAGCGCCTTCGGCACGTCGTTGGTGGTCACGTTGGCGGGGAACGAGTCGTTGTAGAGCGCGTTGGCGATCGCCGTTTTGTCTCCGCTCGCGCGTGCAAGCTCGAGGCACTCGTCGTAGTAGACCTGGCAAGCGTCCATTTCGCCCTGCCAGTAGGCGAGCCCTCCCGCCGCCTCCAGCGCCTTGGCCCGCTCGGCGGGATGCTGCCTGGTGGCGGGCATGGCCAGCAGCGCGTCAAGCCGCATCCTGCCTTCACGCAGATGTCCGCGCATCTGCCAGAACCGCCAGGACGCGGCGCCCAGGCACATCGCCTCTGCAACTTTGCCGCGGGCCATCGTCCAGTCGAACGCAGCCCGGAAGTTGTCGTGGTCGAGCTCCATGCGGTCCAGCCACTGCTTGCGCTCGGCGCCGAACAGCTTGGGCGCGGCGGTCTCGGCCAGCGTCTGGTATGCCGCCGCGTGGCGGTCGTGCACCAGCTCGTTCTCGCCGGATTGCTCGAGTCGCTCCGCGGCGTACTCGCGGATAACCTGCAGCATCAGCAGCCTCGGCTCGTCGAAATCCGGCAGCCTTCGCAGCAGGCTCTGTTCCGCGAGCTCATCGAGTCCCGTGAGCACGTCGATCCCGAGCTCGGAGGCTGGGCCGCACACCGTCTCGGCCTGCTCGAGGTTGGCCCCACGCGCAAAGACCGAGAAGCGCGCGAAGAGCTTCCGATGCGCGTCATCCAGCAGGTCGTAGCTCCAGCCGATGGCGCCGTTCAACGTTTGCTGCCGGCCGGGCAGGTCTCGCGCACCGGTGCCGAGGACGCTGGCGCTCGACTCCAGTCGCGTCAGCAGCGCGGTCGGGTTGAACAGCTTGATGCGCGCCGCCGCGAGCTCAATGGCGAGGGGAAGCCCATCCAGGCGCTCGCAGATGCCGGCGACGGCGGGAGCGTTCTCATTCGTGACCTGAAAGTCATGCTTTGCCGCCACCGCCCGCTCGATGAAGAGCTTGACACCCTCGAACTGCGACAGCGCAGCGAGCGACGGGAGCGAGCGCAGGTCGGGGATGTGGAGCGGTTCGAGCGCGAACTCCTGCTCCCCGTAAACGTGCAGCGCCGCCCTGCTGCTGGCGACCGCCTTGACCCCGACGTTCGCGATCAACAGTTGGGCGAAAATCGGCGCGCCCTGCGGAAGCAGCTGCTCGAGATTGTCGAGCACGAGCAACACCTTCTTGTCACGAAGGTGCTGGTTCACCGCGTCGAGAGGAAGCTGGTTGCCGCTGACAGAGATGCCGATCGCCTGGGCGATCGCGGAAGGTACTAGCTCGGGATCGCGAACCGCCGAAAGAGCAACAAAGTAGACGCCGTCCGGAAAACGCTGGATCGCCTCGGCCGCGATCTGCAGGCTGAGGCGGGTCTTGCCTATGCCGCCCGGCCCGGTGAGCGTGAGCAGTCGCGTGCGCTCGAGCAGATTCCTGGCCTCCGCCACCTGCTGCTCGCGGCCGATGAAGCTCGTGAGCTGTGTAGGCAGGTTGTTTGGCGTGGAGTCGAGCGTGCGCAGGGCAGGGAAGGTGTCGGGTGCGCCGCGGATGACGAGCTGAAAGAGCCTTTCCGGCTTGGCGAGGTCTTTGAGCCGGTGCAGACCGAGGTCGCGCAGCGACAGGCCCTCCGGCAGGCTGGGCTCGACCAGCGAACGCGTCGCATCCGAGATCACCACCTGGCCTCCGTGCGCGGCAGCGGCGACGCGGGCGGCGTGATGCACGTCGAGGCCGATGTACTCGTTGCCGACGAGCGGCGCCTCGCCCGTGTGGAGGCCGATGCGGACCCGGATGGGCTTGCCTTCCGGCCATGCGTGGGCCGCGAATCCGCGCTGCGCCTCGGCGGCGGATGAGCACGCATCCAGGGCGCTTTCAAAGACGCAAAAGAAGGAATCGCCTTCGGTGCGCAGCTCGCGTCCATCGCCGCTCTTGAACGCCGCCCTGAGGATTGCGTGATGGTCCACCTGGGCCTGCACGTAGCGGTCTCCCAGCTCGTGCATCAGCCTGGTCGAGCCCTCGATGTCGGTGAAGAGAAATGTGACGGTGCCGGTCGGAAGGCTCACTGAGCGGACCTGGTGGCCGGCGCACGGCCGAGCACGCCCGACAGCACGCCCGACAGCTCCGACTGGTACTCCGGCCCTTCGAAGTCGAGCAGCGGGTGAGATCCCATCAGGTGCTCGACGAGCCTGCCGCCCGCCCGAACGTACACCGCGGGGTAGGGATCGTCCTTGCCATTGGCCTCGAGTGTGATGGCAACGCCATCGTGCTCCCCGCCACCATCCACGAAATGGGCGAGGGGCTGAATGCCCTCGTCAGTGATACCGCCGTCGGAATCGACGCCGATCACGCGGGCCAGGTACGAACGCTGGTGCCACAGCTCCGGCCCTCGGCTGGCCTCGGACAGAAGGAGCGGCACTACCTCCTCGGACCTCAGCCTCCGCTGCTCGGGCTTGTGGCCAAACCTCTCCTCCGCCAGGTGCCTGGCCAGCACACGGGCGTTGTAGCGGTAGCCCTGCACCGCGCCGGAGTTGCTCGGGATCCCATGCTTCCGCATTCCCTGCGACCCCTGCATGATCGTGCCCGCGAAATAGATGCCACGGACTGTCGCACTCTCCCAGAACGGTGTCTGGGTCGGGATGCGGCTCTGGCCGAAGGTGGCCACCCCGACCTGCGGCAGGTCCTGCAGCGGCGAGACGAAGCCGGTGGCGGCGATCACGTCATCGACCTCGAACACCAGCTGCCGGCCGTCAGCCGGGCTCTTCGTGTGGACGGCGTAGCCGGCTCCAGATGGCTCCACTCGCTCTATCGACGCGTCGAGGATGACCACCCCTCCGGCCAGGGCCCAGTCCTCGTACGGCTGAACATATCGAGCCCGCACACCCACGAGCGTCCGCGTGTCGACCGAGAGCTTTGCGCTGCTGGGCGAGGCGAGCACTATCTGCCGCGCCCAGGGCAGGAGCCCGGACGCAATCTCGAACCCTGAGTTCTGCTTGCCGACGATGAAGACGCGCTTGTCGGCGTACTGCTCAGCAGGCCGCAGCTGCCCGTACTGCTGAACGCCCTCGATGTCGAGCACCGACGGTTTCCACGGCTCGGCGATACCGACCGCAAAAACGACGCAGGGCGCGCGGTACTCGCCGTCCGAGGTGGTGAGGACGAAGTCGTCGCCGTCCTTGCGGGTCGACTCCCACCGGCACTCGTAGCGGATCTGCAGACCCGTGCCGGTGGCAAACGCCTCCAGGCCCCGCTGCATCTCCGGTCGGGATGGGAAGTAGGAGGTGCCGTCCATGATGCGGGGCATGATCGCCCGGCTGGCATCGTCGTCGCCGAGCAGGCTGTTCCAGTCGTAGCGCTCGTAGGCCGTGCTCCCACGCTCGTGGTTGGCGTAAGGCTTGGTCCAGCTGAGCATCCGCTGGAAGATCGGCCAGCGCCGGAACATCCCGCCGGGCTCGCTGTCCTGCGAGATGACCGCGTGCTCAACGCCCAGCCGGCGGAGCGAGTACGTCAGCTGAAGAGCGCCAGGCCCGCTGCCGACGACCAACAGCGAATAGCGAGCCGGCGGAAACGGCCGGTCTGTCATAGGGGTCCCTACCAAATCGATGATTTGTGGGGGCGGATCAGCTCAACCACCTGGTCGTGGTGCGCACCTTGCGCGCCTCTCCCTGGAGAAGTCGATACATGACCTGCGGATGCCCGACGAGAAACGATTCGAGCTCCTGGGCCGGCAGCACGAGGCAGCGCAGCGTTCCGCGCGCCACGATGTCGGCGGTCGGCGGCACTCCGAGGAGGCATGAGATCTCACCGAAGTAGTCACCCGCCCGCAGGGAGGCGCGGTCGACCCCGTCGACGCGGATGCTCGCGGAGCCGTCGAGGATGACGTAGAAGCTCGATCCGGTCAGGCCCTGACGGAGCACCCTGTCGCCCTCGACGTACGTCTCCTCGCCGAACGTCTCCACCAGGCTCTCGAGCTGCGGGGTCGACAGATCCGCGAACAGGGCAAAGCCGGCAAGGATGTCGACGACGTCGTCACGTACGTCCATCTATCTAGCCGCCCTGTTCAGTCACCGCCGCCTCGACACGTGGCTGGTCGGCCGCAGCTTCGGCCTCGGGCTGCCTGCGGGCTCCAGAGTTTCGGATGCCGACTGCGTTGACCACTGCCCCGACCAGCAGCAGGGCCGCACCGACGTACATCGCAAGGTGGAAGGAACTGGTCGAGGCGTCGCGCACGATGCCCACGAGGCTATGGTCCGGCGGCGTGTTCAGCGGGCTCACGCGAGCGCGGAAGGATTCGGACGAGACATCGACCCCGGTGAGCTTGCCGGCCAGGCTGGCGTAAAAGGTTGCGGTCAGAAAGACGAAGATCAGCGCGCCGGCGAGCTGCGGCCCGACCCTGGAGATGGCGTTGTTGATCGCCGAGCCCACCCCTGAGTTACGCACTGGAATCGAGGTCATGAGGGCCGTCGTGAGGGGTGCCACCATCGCCATGATGCCGAGCCCGAAGATGATCGAGGCGGGCAGGAAGTCGATCACCCAGGAGACCGGGGGCAGATATGAAGCCGGGTTTCCAGGCGCGAGCTGCCAGGGCGTGCTGCTGGACGGCACGCGCGAGAACCACAGGACGCCAAGGGCCATCAGCACGGGGCCCGCAGCCATGAACCAGCGCGGGCCGTACTTCGCCGCCAGGCTGCCAAAGCGAGCCGAGAAGAAGATCAGGAAGAGCGTGCCCGGGATCCCGCCGAGGCCGGCGGCCGCCGCCGTGTAGCCCAGCGTCCCCTGCTGGAAGAGGACGAGGTAGTAGAAGGTCACGTAGAGCGCGCCGTAGATCAGGAGCGTCGACAGGTTGGTGACCGCGAAGTTGCGTGATTTGAAGAGGGAAAGCGGGATCAGCGGGTGGGCGGAGCGGGCCATGAGGATCGGCAGCGCGACGGTCGCGACGACACCCACCGCCAGAGCGATGTAGCCGATCGGGTCGCGCCAGGCTCGCTGCTGGCCGTAGATGGCGCCGAAGGCAAGGCCGCCGACGGCCAGCGCCACCACCGCCGCCCCCAGCCAGTCGAAGTGCGAGGTCGCCTGGTCATCGCGGCTCTCCGGGATGTGCTGCCAGGTGGCCCACGCCGCCAGAAGGACCAGGGGAATGTTGATCAAGAAGGCAGCCCGCCACGAGATGGTGTCGACGAGCAATCCGCCGATCACGGGCCCGAGGATGGTGGTCGCGCCGGACGCGCCGGCCCAGACACCGAATGCCCGGCCCTGCTCCTCGCCGGAGAAGTTGGCGGTCAGCAGAGCGAGCGAACCCGGCACGAGCAGAGCGCCGGCGGCCCCCTGCAGGATCCGGAACAGGACGAGCAGCTCCATGTTGGGCGCCAGGCCGCACAGGACCGATGTGAGACCGAACCCGACCAGGCCGTAGAGGAACATGCGCTTGCGCCCGTAGAAGTCGCTTAAAGCCCCGGCCAGGATCAGCAAGGCGCTCAGCGTCAGCAGGTAGGCGTTGTAGACGTACGACTGGCCTTCGAGGACGCCGAGGAACAGCCGCGGGAGCTCGCGCCCGATACGCGGCAGCGCCACGTTGACCACCGTCGAGTCCAGGAACACGATGCCCGACCCAAGCACGGCGGCGGCCAGGATCCAGCGCTTCTGGGTCACCCCTTTTCCCTCAGGCGAAAAGCTTAGACGCGAGTCGTGGTGATTGTTCGGGCCGGCCCCTGTGGCCGGCCCGTTGGATGCTTCTCGTTACTGGCCGTAGTTGTTCTGATCGAGCCAGGCCTTGGTGGCGGCGTCCGCGTCCTGGTGCTGGAGCTGAACCTGTGCGTTGAGGTTGATCAGGTCAGGGGTCGTCAGCTTGGCACTGATCGCGTTCAGCACCTTCTTCACCTCATCCGACGCCACCGCGGTGCGAATGACCGGCACTACGTTGTCGGCCGACTCGAGGTGCTTGTCGTCCTGGAGCACCACCAGACCAAGGGAGTTCAGGTCGGCATCGCTGCTGAACACAAGGCCCACCTGGATGCTGCCGTTGGCGAAAGCGGCACGGGTCAAAGTCCCGTCGGCGTCCAGCGTCTTGAAGTCCTTGAAGGTGATTCCATAGACCGACTTCAAGCCAGGCACGCAGAACGGCCTCGTCTTGCACTCCGGCGGTCCTCCCATGACCAGCTGCTTCGAAACCTTGGCCAGGTCCGAGAGCGTCTTCAGGCTGTATCGGTCGGCTGTCGCCTTGGTCACGGCGAAGGCGTTGGTGTCGATCGTGTTCGACGGGGTCAGCGCCTCGAGCTTCTGCGTCTGGAGGTGCTGGTTCAGCTTCGCAACCGTCGCGTTCACGTCTCCGGTCGCCTCACCGGCGCCCTTGTTGTAGAACTCGAGGTCGGTGGCGGCGTAGCCGATGTAGAGGTCGATCTGTCCGTTCTCGATCGCGGGCGCCACCACCTCGCGCGAGCCGAGGTTCGGCTTGTAGTTGACCGTGTACCCGTCGTGGGCCAGGGCCTGGCCGTACAGGTACATGAGCACGCTGCCCTCTGAGAACTTGAAGCCGGCGATGGTGATGGTCCCCTTGCTTCCCGTGCCGGAGCTGGTGCTTCCGCAGGCCGCGGCCACCATCACCAGCACGATCGCGAGGGCCGCGCGAGCGCTGCGCAGTCTCCAGTTCATCGAGTTCCTCTCTCCTTGACCCCAGGCCGGGTTACGCCGGTTGAACCGGGGTTGTGGCCTGATTCTTCCACCTGCGGACGAGATCAGGCAGTTTTGAACGTGGTCGCCCTCTCTCGTGCCGGCCGCTGCTGGAGGCGCAGGCCCCTCGGCACCAGGAGCCTTTCGACCCCTGCCAGGGAGACCTCGGTGGCGAGGGCGAGGACCGCCACGAGGATCGCTCCCGCCGCTGCCTTGGTGTAGTCCTGCTGGTCTAGCCCGTCCACGATGAACCTGCCGAGGCCACCTCCTGCGATCAGAGCACCCAGGGTCGCGGTGGCCACCACCTGCACTGCTGACGTCCGGATGCCTGCCATCACCAGCGGGACCGCCAGCGGCAGCTCGATGCGCAGCACGCGAGCGAGCTCTCGGTAACCCATGCCCCGGGCCGCGTCCTTCACATCCGGATCGACCTCCCGCATGCCGACGTAGCTGTTCGTGACCATCGGCGGGATCGCGAGCATGGTCAGGGCCAGGATGATGGGAGTGTCGCCCAGGCCGAAAAGGTAGAAGGCGATGACAAGAATCCCGAACGACGGGAGAGCACGGCCGACGTTGGAGACGTTCATGGCCAGGTTTCCGAAGCGGCCGTAGTGGCCGAGGACGATGCCGATGGGCAGAGCGATCACCGCTCCGATCACCACCGACTCCGCCGACAGCTGCAGGTGCTCGACCAGGTGGGTCGGAATGCCATCCGACCCGCTCCAGTGGCCCGGGTCTGTCAGCCAGTGAATGAGGTCCGCCGGTGTTGGCATCAGGCCTCCCTCGACCACGGGACCGCCACCCGCTGCGTTCCTGCCAGGGTGAGATCAGCCACCAGGGCCAGGGCGACAGAGAGGACGGAGGCGACCACGAGCGGGGTACGGAAGCCACTGACAAGGCCTTCGAGGATCAGCTCGCCAAGGCCACCGAGGCCGATGACTGCAGTGATGGTCACGAGCCCGATGGTGGTCACGGTGGCGATCCTCACGCCCGCGAAGATGGCAGGCAGGGCGAGCGGCAGCTCGACCTGTAGCAGCCGCCGGTAAGGCCGGTAGCCCATACCGTTGGCGGCGTCGATCACGTCGGCCGGCACCGACTCGAGACCGACGACGACATTGCGGACGATCACCAGCACGGCGTATCCAACGAGCCCGATCTCTGCGGTCAGCACGGTCAGGCCGGTGAAGGGGATGAGAAGCACGAACAGCGCGATCGAAGGGATCGTGTAGAAGATCCCGAATACGGTGAACACCGGGTTGCGCAGCACCTTCCAACGGTGCGCGGCGACGCCGAGCGGCAGCGAGATGGCGAAGGCGACCACGACCGCGATCGCAGTGAGCTCGATGTGCTGAACTGTCGCGTCGACGAACAGCTGGCCGTGCGTCGAGAGCCAGCTCCACAGGATCCACGGCTCCTGGGTGGCCAGGAATAAGCCCGACGGCATTCGATTACGGTAATCGACGCGCGATGATCAAGCTCGAGCAGGTCAGCAAGGGCTTTGCGGGCGGCTCGAACGCTGTGCTCGACCTGTCGCTCGACATCCCCGAAGGCCAGACCTGTGTGCTGATCGGACCATCCGGCTGCGGCAAGACCACCACGCTGCGGATGATCAACCGGCTGATCGAGCCCGACCGGGGGCGGATCATGATCGACGGCGAGGATACGAGCGGGGTCGATCCGGTCCAGCTGCGTCTGAAGATGGGCTACGTCATCCAGCAGACAGGCCTGTTCCCTCACATGACGGTCGGCCAGAACGTCGCCACCGTCCCTCGCCTTTGGGACTGGGACCGCGCGCGTGTCAAGACGCGAGTCGACGAGCTGCTGGAGCTTGTGGGCCTCGACCCGCACGAGTATCGCGATCGCTATCCACATCAACTTTCTGGCGGCCAGCGACAAAGAGTTGGTTTTGCGCGGGCGCTGGGTGCAGATCCGCCCATCCTCCTGATGGACGAACCCTTCGGCGCCGTCGACCGCATCACGCGCGAGCGTCTGCAGCGGGAGTTCATCAACATCCAGCGCTCGATGCGCAAGACGGTCGTGTTCGTGACGCACGACATCGACGAGGCGGTGATGGTGGGCGATCGCATCTGCCTATTCAAGATGCAGGCGCAGGTGGCCCAGTACGACACTCCAGAAGCGATCCTGACCCGACCGGCGAGCGACTATGTCGCCGAGTTCCTCGGCCGAGAGCGGCTGGTGCGGCGCATGTCGGTGGTGACGGTGGACGTGCGCACACTCGAGCACCCTTCGGGCGGGCCAGGGGCCGGTGAGCCGCGGGTCACGATCTCGAGCACCCTCAGCGAGGCTTTCGCGGCAGCGCTTGCAAGTCCCGACGAAAGAGCCGCGGTCTATGAGGGTGAGCGGTACCTCGGCTCGTTCTCGGCCACGTCTCTGCTCGAAACGTTGCGCCTGGCAGGTACATCCGCCGACCACACGAACGATGGAGGTTCAGAAGTTGCCGCAGGAAGTTGACGTTGTTTGCCTGGGCGGCGGTGTTGCGGGAGAGGCGATCGCGCATGGGCTCGAGGGCAGCGGGCTCTCGCTGGTCGTCGTCGAGCGTGAGCTCGTCGGCGGTGAGTGTCCGTACTGGGGCTGCGTCCCCTCCAAGACCTTCCTGCGCTCCGGCGAAACGCTGATCGAGGCCCTGCGCGCACGCACGCTCGCAGCTTCCCGCGTGGAGTGGGACGTCGACTTTGCAAAGATCTCCAAACGTGTCTTCTGGATGGCCAGGGACCTCGACGACAGCCGGCCTGCCGCCGCCCTCCAGGCCACCGGGGCCCAGCTGGTGCGGGGCGAGGGCAGGCTGGTCGACCTCCGCACCGTCGAGGTCGGCGAGGAGAGGTTTACTGCGCGCAAGGCGGTGGTCATCGCCAACGGCGGAACCGCGGCCATCCCACCGATCCCCGGGCTGGACACCGTCGAGTACTGGACCAACCGCCACGCGGCGACCCCGCGCGAGCGCCCTGACACGCTGGCGGTGCTTGGCGGTGGCGCGATCGGGGTCGAGCTCGGCCAGGCCTTTGCGCGAGTAGGGACCAACGTGACGGTCATCGAGGCCGGTGCACGATTTCTCGGCCTCGAGGAACCCGAAGCGGGCGCTGCCCTGCTGCCTCATCTGGAGATGGACGGGATCACCGTGATGGTCGGCGACGCCTGCACCGGCGTGGAGAAGGCCGGTAACGGCGTCAGCGTGAGCCTGAGATCCGGGGCCAGCGTCCAGGCGGACCGGCTGCTGGTCGCAACCGGGCGGCGCGCCAACTTCGAGGCCTGGCATGGAGCGGGGCTCACGCGCACCGAGCGCGGCTGGCTGAAGGTCGACCCCGACACACTCGAAGCACACGTCGGGGTGCTCGGAGCCGGCGACGTGACAGGCATCGGGGGATTCACCCACCTTGCGTACTACCACGGGCAGATCGTGGCCCGGCGACTTAGGGGTGAGGACGCACGGGCTGACCACACGGCGGTGCCGCGGGTCACCTTCACGGATCCTGAGGTGGCCTCAGTCGGGCTGTCGGAGGCCGCAGCTCGGGAGCGGGGCCTTGACGTCGTGACCGCCTCGACCGACCCCGGAGAGGCCGCCCGTGGCTACATCCACGACTTCCACGGCGGAATGATCAAGCTCGTCGGTGACCGGGGCCGCAAAGTCCTGGTCGGCGCCACACTGGTGACCCCGCGCGCGGGCGAGATCCTGGGCGAGCTCATCCTCGCAGTCAAGGCGGGCACGCCGCTCTCCACTCTTGGCGACGTGATCCACCCCTATCCCGCCTTCAACCGGGTGCTGGGAGCAGTGCTCCAGGAGCTGGCGTCTAAGGCGGCCTGAAAGCTGAAAGGGCTGTGCTTTACTGAGCGGCCATGATCAGCATCAGCCTCACTGTCGACGAGGTCATCGTTTGGATCCTGGTCGGCCTGGTCGCCGGCGCGCTGGCCGGACGGGTGGCGCTTGGCCACGACCTCGGATTGCTTGGAGACATAGTCGCGGGGGTGCTGGGTGCCTTCCTGGGCGGAGTGCTCGCGGAGATCTTCAAGATCAAGATCTCGATCGCAAACAGCCTCATCATCAGCGAGATAGTCGTCGCCTTCGTGGGCGCGATTCTTCTGCTGTTTGTGCTCCGGATCTTCGGCTTCGGCCGAGGCAAATAGCCGTCGCCTGGCGTATTTACATTCCTATACGCGGGTCCGAGTAGCCGCCTGTCAGTAGGCGTTTCTGGAGTCAAAGGGGGTCTGATACATATGGTTGTCAACCTCGACTTCGACACCATCCTGGTCTGGCTGCTGGTCGGCCTGGTGGCCGGTTTTGCGGCCAGCCATCTCGCCCTCGGACACGGTCTCGGCATCGTGGGTGACGTCCTGATCGGCATCGTCGGAGCCTTCATCGGAGGGTTCCTGGCTGGTGTCTTTCACTGGAGCATCACGATCGTCGGGCATCCGATCATCAGCGAGATGCTCATCGCGTTCATAGGAGCGGCGCTCCTGCTGATCGTCGTGCGCATTCTGGGTATGGGGCGTGGAGGAGCGCGGCGGCGGGCTTACTGGAGCTGAGCGGGAGCTCTAAGTAGTTCGACGTGTGACGCGGCGCCTGGGGCTGCTATCCAGGCGCCGGTCGCCGCTTCCTGGGTCTTCTCGCACGATTCGGACGTGGTCCCGCCGGCGCACGGCAGGCATGGCGAACTCGAAGCGGTCGGCCTGAAGGGCCAGCTCGAGGTCGGAGGCGGGAAACCCCGGCCAATCGCCCGCCGCAAAGCGCCGGTAACGCTCGGAGGCACGCAGCGGTTCGAGCAGCTCGTCGACGCGGGCGGGCCTCCCCAGGAGCATCGATTCGATGTACTGGCAGCAGGCGTGATCCTCGGGGAAGTCAGCCGACCTGACGAGCGTGACCAGCCGGTCTCGACGCAACAGGCAGGCTTGCGCCGTGGCTTTGGCAACCACAAGACTCGCCGCATAGATGGCGACCGCACCCTCCACCGCGTTGATGGCTTGGGTGCCGGCGCTGGTGCGCTGGACGACGGCTCGCCCACCGAGCTCCTCATGGCTGATCTGCGTCGGCGAGTTGCTGATCGCGATCCCCTCCACAGGCAGGGTGTCGACCTCGGCCGACAGCAGAGAGCCCTCTGTGGCCGCCCCCAGCCGCCGGGCGTCGTCGACAGTACGCACGAGGAGGCACTCGCGCGCGCCGCCTGCCAGCGCATATGCACTGAGTGTGAAGGCGCGCAGCACATCGACCACCACCACGACCCCCTCCGCCGCCCGCGCCCCGTCCGCTCCGACAGCGTGCCTGACCTCCACGGTAGGAATGGTGAACTTCCAGGGGCCGGGCATGATATGCCGGAATCGTGTCAGCGCAAGGACCAGGCTCAGCGCGTCGCGCCATCGGCTTTGAGCAGATCGCGGACTGCGGCTCCATGCGCGTCGTCGGCCTGCGGCTGGAACCCGGTCAGGAGGTGCCTGAGCATCGCAACGCCATCCCCGTGGCCTTGATCGTCACCGCCGGCACATTGCATTTCGACGATGGGTCGCGCGACGGTGAGGTGGCTGCGGGAGAGATGCTCCTGATCAACCCGGGTGAGCGGCACACGTACCGTGCCGAGGTCGCGACCTCGGCCTATCTCGTGTATGCAGGACTGCCTGGCGTGCGCAGCCGCACATGGAGCTTGAGGCGCCGATAGGTCTGCTTGCCGGACGGTGCCGGCTCATGGCGCATTCCACATCGCGAGCTCGTGGCCGTGCTCGCCTTCGACAAGGAGGCTGAGCGTGGCGACGTCGAGCCGCAGGCGCGCCGCGGCCGCGATCTCGAGCTGCATCCAGGCCACCGCGACCGCGCGCAGGATGTGACCGTGCGCAAAAGCGAGCACCGCTCCCTTGGCTGTGGCGGCCAGTTCCAGGAATTCGCTCGCGCGGCGATAAACGTCGGCGGGTGACTCGCCTCCGGGACATCCGTCGCGATACAGATCCCAGTCGGGGTTCCGAGAGTGGATCTGCACGGAGGTGATGCCCTCGTAGTCGCCGTAATCGAATTCCCGGAGAAGAGGGGTGATCACCGGAGTCACAAAGCCGGCTATCTCCGCCGTCTTGCGCGCGCGCGCCATCGGGCTTGAATAGACCGCAGCGAACTCTATGCCGGCCAGTCGCGGGCGCAACGCAGCTGCCTCTTGCTCACCGTGTGCGGTCATCGGAATGTCGGTCCGGCCGGTGTGGCGCCCGTTGAGACTCCATTCAGTCTCGCCGTGGCGCG
This sequence comes from Chloroflexota bacterium, assembly GCA_005881025.1. Classification (GTDB taxonomy): domain Bacteria; phylum Chloroflexota; class Dormibacteria; order Dormibacterales; family Dormibacteraceae; genus CF-54. Next base: position 17,879 of record VBFO01000025.1, read on the forward strand.
CGAGATAAATCTCGACGGTCAGGCGGGCTTGCCCATCATCTCTGGGCGGCCGGAGCGGAGCGAGCGGCTCGCGCTTTCGATCACCGCGCCCGCACGTACGCGCTGCCCGGGCCTCACGCACACCAGCCCGACGGCGGCCCGTGTGCCGCCGCTCTTGAGGGCCTCGTTGACCGCTGCGAGCACGCGGGTCGCCGCATGCGCAGTGCCGGCGACGTCGGTGTCCGGGAGGATCGCCAGCAGCTGAGGGGGAGTACGGCCGATCACGCCCGGGGTATCGACGTCGCGGACGGTGCCCGCGAGGGCGGCGGCCATTGTCTTGAGGGTTTCGTCGACAGCACCCGACTCGGTGACCTCGATGAGCAGGACGCCAAGGTTGCGCTGATAGCGGTGCGCACGGGCCAGCTCGTCCTCGAGCACGGGTCGGACGAAGCGCTCGTTGAAGAGCCCCGTGGTGCGGTCGACGATGTGTAGGGGCTCGGCCTGGGGGTCGTCCGCGCGGACTCCGCACGAGGGGCAGAAGATGGCGCCGCTCGGCAGCGGCGACCCGCAAGCCTGGCAGGTCATGGCCTCCGGCCTGCGGCGCAGGAAGTCGCCAATCGGCATCCGATAAAGCCTATCAGCCGTGCTTATTGAATCCGGAATGGGCCCTGTCGACCGGCGAAAGCCGTCGAATTTTGAGCGGCGGGTCCTTAGCCGACCGCCGCGGTCGGAGCCTCGAGCCAGCTCCCTGCCCAGTCGGACACTGCCGCGAGGACCGGCTCGAGTGCATGACCTCGCGAGGTCAGTCGATAGCTCACGCGGACCGGCGGACCCGGATCGACAAGCCGCTCGACGATGGCTTCCGACTCCAGCTCGCGCAGTCGCTCGGTCAGCACACGATCACTGATGCCGGGGATGCCCGCGAGCAGCTGATTGAATCGCGCCGGGCCTGGAATCAGAGCTTTCACCACAGCCCCAGTCCAGCGCTTGCCAATCAGCTCGATAGCACGCTGAAACGGCGCGCTGTACTCCAGCCCCCCACCGACCATGGGGAGAGATTCTATGCGCTTATGGCAGTCGCGGACGTGAGACCTCAGGCGATTCTCCAGAATTTTTTTCGTGGCGGCCAAAAAGCAAACGCTTTAGGACGCACGGAGTCGTCGATGTGTGGAAAATCGGTGGAAAATGGATGTCGCAGACCGGGTTGTGGTCGTCACCGGAGGTGCCCGAGGCATTGGTCGAGCGCTGGCACGCCGGTTCGCCTCATCAGGAGCCGCCCACGTTGTCGTGGCTGACATCGATGGAGATGGAGCCGCCACAGTTGCTCAAGAGGTCGGCGGATCCGGCATCAGATGCGATGTGTCCGATGAGAGCGATGTCCGAAGCCTCATCGAGCGCATCGAAGCGGATCACGGTCGCATCGACATCTTCTGCTCCAACGCCGGCATTGCTGTCGGAGGCGGACCAGAGGCTGCATCGAGCGATTGGCACCGGATCTGGGAGGTCAACGTGATGTCCCACGTCTATGTGGCCAGGCACTTGCTGCCGGGGATGTTGAAGCGCAATGACGGTTACATAGTGGGCACAGTTTCCGCCGCGGGTTTGCTCAATCATGTATTCGCCGCGCCGTACGGAGTCACCAAAGCCGCTGCCCTCTCATTCTTCGAGTGGCTCGCGATCGCACATGGCGATCACGGGGTCAAGGTGTCCTGCCTCTGCCCTCAGGGAGTGAAGACCGACATGCTCGCAGCGGAAACGCGGCTGGGCCTCGAGTTTCTGACCGCGAGTGCTCTCGAGCCAGAGGCGGTGGCCGAAATCGTAATCCAGGGGCTGCGAAAAGAAGAGTTCCTGATCCTGCCCCATCCTGAGGTGGCTCAATTCTTCCAGCGCAAGGCGGATGACTACGACCGCTGGCTGCGCGGTATGAGGCGGCTCCGTGAGCGCATCCTCGAGGCTTCGCCGGAGTAGTGGTCAGGGCGGCTGCGATCGGGTGCGGAGCCCTGCTGATCGCGATCGCATTCATTGCTGCATTCAGCGTGGCCGACACTCAGAGAGGGCTCATCGCCGAGGTGGTCACGCTCCTCGCGGGGCTGGCCGGGACGGGGCTCCTGCTCTATGGCCTGGTGCCTCGGCGGCCGGCTTCCGGGCGCCCCAAGGGTGATCTCCCACGGACCCGCGGGCCCGCGGTCCGAACGGCGAACGACCTGCTCATCGGCTCGTGTGGCCTGCTGCTGGCGGCCGTGCTGATGGCTGGTCTCGCCGTCAGCGGTGGCTGGCTGTGGGTTGCCCTGGGCGGGCTGCTTCTGGTCCCGATGATGGTTGGGTGCACGTACCTGGTGGCGGCGTTCTGGCGTGCGCGTGACCGGCAGTGGAGGATCGACTTGAAACGACTGATCGGTCATTGACCACCGCCGCGCTCTAGGTCTTCCGGCTGGAGCTCCGCACCCAGAGCACGATCCCGAGCACGATCAGGGCCGCCGGCCAGACCACTCCCCAGTTCACAAGGCCGACATTGGCGCCGAGAAGGAACAAGCCCGCGACCACGAGGATCAAGCCCGGCAGCAATGACGCGCCTCGGCCCGTTGGTGTCGATGCGCCGGGGGACGCGTCGGTGGTGACCGGGGTCCGGCCTCCGAAGGCGCCGCCAAACTGATCGCGCACCTCAGAGCTGATGCGCCGAAGGTCATCCGTCATGGAATCAAAGCCGGAACGGCTGCCCGCAGGGTCCTCGATCTTCTCAGGCATCACCAGCCAGAGCACCACGTAGATGAACACGCCGATGCCCTGCAGAAAGGCGAGCAGCACAAATGCGATCCGCACCCACAAGGCGTCGACGTGAAATCCCGCGGCCAGGCCCGAGCAGACTCCGCCCAGAATCCGATCGCCACCGCGATAAAACGACTGCTCGCCAACCTTGCGCATTGCGCTTAGCCTAACTCGCGTTCTCAGTAGCTCTGGGTGAGCGACAGGATCTCACCGACGAGGTACAGCGAACCGCAGACGAGAACGTTGCCGTCCTGGCCGGCAAGCTCTTTTGCGCGTGCCAGCGCTGCCTCGGCCGGCAGCACCGCCTCACCGGAGTCTCCGTACGCGCGAGCCAGCTGGAACGCCGAGATCGCATGTCCCGCTGCGCTGGCAGGTTCGCTGAAGATCACAGCATCCGGCACCAAGGTGCGGAGCGCCGGCAGCAGCTGCCCTGGGTCTCGTTCGCTGAGCATCGCGAACACAGCGATGAGTCGTTCATTACCGATGAGATGCCGCAACGAGACTCCGGCTTTGGTCAGCGCTG
>VBFO01000137.1 GCA_005881025.1 Chloroflexota bacterium
AGCTCGGGTTGCGCCCTGGCGACGAGATCAGCATCGTCTGAGGCGTCGACGCCCTGTTAAGGAGGCCTTGACCGGCCTCCGTACCTTCGAGGTGTGTTCTCCACCCTCGTCGATCTCATCCTGCCGCCGCGCTGCGGCGGGTGCCACCTGGCGGGCTCGTGGCTGTGCGGGATCTGCCTCCGGCGCATGCGCCGGCTCGAGCAACCGCTCTGCAGGAGATGTGGCGCCGAGCTGGAGTCGCCACGCGGCGGCTGCGGCTGCAGGGGGCGTCTCCGTTCTCTGACACGGCTGCGGTCCGCCGTCGCCTATGAGGGCCCGGTCGAGTCCGCCATCCAGCGCTTCAAGTACCAGGGCTGGCGCAGGCTCGCATCACCTCTGGCCGCGCTGATCGCGGAACGAGTGCTGGTCGAGGGGCTGGCCGCGTCGATGGTGGTCGCTGTTCCACTTCACCGCGATCGCGAACGCCAGCGCGGCTTCAACCAGGCAGAGCTCCTCGCGCACGAGCTGAGGCGCCGTACCGGACTTCGACCTCCGCCGGGCCGCCTCTTGCGCATCCGCACGACTGTGCCCCAGGTGGGCAACGATCGCCTGCACCGCTGGCAGAACGTGAAAGGAGCGTTCGAATGGCGAGGGCCGCAGCTGTCGGGTCGTTCCGTGATCGTGGTCGACGACGTCGCAACCACAGGGGCCACGCTCGAAGCGTGCGCTTCGGCCCTGAACGAGGGGGGTGCCGGCCCGGTGATCGGGGTCACCGTGGCGAGGGTTCGGATTTGAGGCGCGTCCGATATAGTGGCGGGGCACTAGCGGTTCCCATAACGGCGGAGGCTAACCAATGGCAGTCCGGATCCCCGGAATCAACATCGATGAGTACTACCAGCAGCTTGGGCCCATCGAGCCGCTGATCCGCGATGACCGAGTCACCGAGATCATGGTCAACGGCAGCGACCACGTCTACGTCGAGATGGGCGGCAAGGTGGTCCTGACCAACATCAAGTTCGTCGACGAGGACCAGCTGCTCAATGTGATCCAGTTCATCGTGCGCACCGTCGGGCGGCGCATCGACGAGCGCTCGCCCCTCTGTGACGCCCGCCTCGCTGACGGCTCCCGTGTCAACGCCGTTATCCGCCCGCTGGCCCTCAACGGACCACTGCTCACGATCCGTAAGTTCGCGCGCGACCCTTACCAGGTTGAGGACCTGATCCGGTTCGGCACCTGCAATGAGGCCGCGTTCGGCTTCCTCAAGGCGGCCGTGCTGGCCAAGGCCAACATCATCGTCGTCGGTGGCACCGGCACCGGCAAGACGACGTTCCTGAACGTGCTGTCCGGCTTCATCCCCGTGGAGGACCGCATCGTCACCATCGAGGACGCGGCCGAGCTGCAGCTCCACCAGGAGCATGTCTGCCGCATGGAGACTCGCCCCAAGGACATCAACGGCGAGGGCGAGATCACCATCCAGCGCCTTGTCATCAACTCGCTTCGTATGAGGCCAGAGCGCATCGTCGTCGGTGAGTGCCGTGGCGGCGAGGCCCTCGACATGCTGCAGGCCATGAACACCGGTCACGACGGCTCGATGACGACGCTCCACGCCAACAGCCCGCGCGACGCGCTCGCCCGACTCGAGACCCTGGTCCTGATGGCCGGCGTCGACCTGCCGGTGAAGGCGATTCGACAGCAGGTGGCGGGCGCGATCAACCTCTTTGTGCAGCTCAGCCGCCTGCGCGACGGCTCGCGCAAGGTCAGTCAGATCACAGAGGTCGTGGGTATGGAGCTCGAGGTGATCACCATGCAGGACGTCTTCCTGCTCGAGCAGAAGGGCGCGACGCCCGATGGCAAGGTGATCGCGGAATTCAAGCCAACAGGCCTCCGGCCGCAGATCCTGGACCGGATGTTCAACCAGGGGATCCCACTGCCGAAGGAGATCCTGACGCTGTTCCCGCCGCCTCCGGGGTACAAGTCCTCGACCTCCCGCTAGCCCCGCCGGGTCGTCATATACTCGGGTTGTGAAGGTCGTCCTGCACGACCGCACGGGCGGACTCGCGCCGGAGTTGCACGAATACGCTCAGCGCAAATTGACCCGCCTCGAGCGCCACTTCGGACGCGTGGCCGAGGCCGAGGTCGAGTTCTCGGAGGAACGCAAGCGCAGCGGCCTGGCCACGAGCATCTGCCGTATCAACCTCCACCTCGACGGCAGGCGCTCGCCGGTGCTCACCGCCCGCGAGAGCGGGGCCGACGCTCAGGCTGCGCTCGACCTGGCCCTCGACAAGATCGATCGCCAGGTCGTGAAGCTGAAAGAAAAGCGCACTCACCGCAAGCAGGCCGTATCGGCGGTGCGGATCCCGCCAGAGGAGCCCGCGCCGGCCAGGTCGCCGGAGCCCGAACGGATGCGTGTTCGTCTGAAGCCGCAGTCGCCGGCCGAGGCTGTCGAAGAGCTGGAGGCCGACGGTCAGGCGTTCCACGTTTTCATGGACGAGGACTCGGGGGACATCAGGATCGCGTTCAGGAGGACTGACGGATCGGTGGCGGTGATCGAGCCGGTGCTCCCCTAGCGGTACGGGCCGGTAGTTACAGCCTCCGGCCGGTTGGGAATGCTGTACTTACTTAACCAGTGGTCACCCTAACCCGGCTCTTCGACCCCAACGAGCGCGAGATCAAGCGGCATCTGGCGGTCGCGGCCGCGGTCAACGAGCTCGAGCCCGAGCTGAAGGCGCTGGACGACGCCGCGCTACGGGCCCGCTCGGACGAGCTGAGGCAGCGCGCCAGGGACGGCGAGGAGCTCGAGGACCTGCTCATCGACGCGTTCGCTCTCTGCCGTGAGGCGAGCCGCCGGAGCATCGGACTGCGCCACTTCGACGTGCAGCTGGTGGGAGGAATCGTCCTGCACCAGGGCAAGATCGCCGAGATGAAGACCGGTGAAGGCAAGACGCTGGTCGCTAGCCTCGCCCTGTACCTCAATGCCCTCGCCGGCAACGGCGTCCACCTCGTCACTGTCAACGACTACCTCGCTCGCCGAGACGCGGGCTGGATGGGGCCGATCTTCCACGTGCTTGGAATGAGCGTCGGGGTGAATGTCGGATCGGCTGCGACGTACCTGTACGACCCGGAGTTCCTGGACGAGACGCACCCGGATCCGCGCCTGCAGCACCTGCGCCCAGCGAGCAAGCAGGAGGCATACCGCGCCGACATCACGTACGCGACCAACTCAGAGCTGGCGTTTGACTACTTGCGGGACAACATGGCGCTGGACAAAGCGCACTGCGCCCAGCGCGACCTCAACTACGCGATTGTCGACGAGGTCGACTCGATTCTCATCGATGAGGCGCGGACGCCGCACATCATCTCGGGGCAGTCGGAAGAGTCGACCGAAAAGTACTACGAGTACGCGCGATGGGCCGCGCGGTTGACCGAGGGCGCCGACTACGACGTCGAGCTGAAGCACAAGTCAGCATCTTTGACTGAAGCCGGCATCGCGAAGATGGAGCGCTGGACCGGGATCCGCAACATCTACGACCTCGAGAACGTGGTCGAGGCGCACCAGATCAACCAGGCGCTCAAGGCAAAGGCGCTGTTCCTGCGCGACCGTGACTACCTGGTCAAGGACGGCGAGGTCATCATCGTCGACGAGTTCACGGGCCGCACGATGCCTGGCCGGCGCTGGTCGGACGGACTGCATCAGGCGGTGGAGGCGAAAGAAGCCGTCAAGGTCCAGCAGGAGCAGAAGACCATCGCCACCATCACCGTCCAGAACTACTTCCGCCAGTACGACAAGCTCGCCGGCATGACAGGTACCGCTCTCACCGAGGCGGAGGAGTTCCACAAGATCTACGGCCTCGACGTGGTGGTGATCCCGACGCACAAGTCGATGGTCCGGAGCGACCACCCCGATGTCATCTACAAGTCTGAGAAGTCCAAGTTCGACGCTGTGATCGATGAGATCGTCGAGATGAACCGGCAGAAACGGCCGGTGCTGGTGGGCACGGTCTCGGTCGAGAAGTCGGAGCGGCTGGCGCGGATGCTCGAGAAGCGCGGGATCAAGCACAACGTGCTCAATGCAAAGCAACACGAGCGGGAGGCGGCGATTGTGGCGGAGGCCGGTCAGCCCGCAGCGGTGACGATCGCCACGAACATGGCCGGTCGTGGCACCGACATCGTGCTGGGCCAGGGCGTGACCGACGTCGGCGGGCTGCACATCATCGGCACCGAGCGCCACGAGTCAAGGCGCATCGACAACCAGCTCCGCGGTCGTGCCGGCCGCCAGGGCGACCCCGGATCGAGCCGCTTCTTCATCTCGCTCGAGGACGACCTGATGAAGATCTTCGGCCCGGCGGCGGACCGGATCGGCCGGCTTATGGACAGCCTCGAGGTGGAGCCCATCGAGCACCCGTGGGTCGCGAGCTCGATCGCGGGAGCGCAGAAGAAGGTCGAAGGCATGCACTTCGACGCCCGCAAGCACGTGGTCGAGTACGACGACGTGATGAACAAGCAGCGCCAGATCGTCTACGAGGAAAGGCACAAGGTGCTGGATGGGGCGGATGCCCGCTCCAACATCCTTGGTTACGTGAAGGACATCATCGACAAGGGGATCGATCAGCACTGCGCAGATCGCCATGTTGAGAACTGGGAGCTCGAGGACCTGGTCAAGTACCTGTCCGCGTACCTGCCCATCGAGCCCGGGTCGGAGATTCCGGAAAGCGCCCTGCGGAGTGGTCGTGAGGGCCTGTCCGAGCATCTGAACGCCGCTGCGGCCGACGCCTACGACAGGAAGGTCGAGGAGATCGGCGCCGATCTGATGCCGATGGTCGAGCGCGATGTGATGCTGCGCACCATCGACTGGCAGTGGATGGAGTACCTGACCCAGATGGAGCACTTCCGAGAAGGCATCGGCCTGCGCGCCTACGGGCAGCGCGACCCGCTGGTCGAGTACAAGAACGAAGCGTTCGAGATGTTCAACGAGCTCCGCGAGCGCATCCAGGGCTCGATCGTGGCGCGCATCTTCCGCGTGCAGGTGCAGAGGAATGCACCGCCTCCACCTCCTGTGGTGCGGCAGGTCTTCGAAAGCGGTCCGGGCGAGCCCGACGGATCAGGCGGAAATGGCGCCCCGCGCAAGCCGCGGCCGGCGACTGCGGCAGGCGCCGCGGTCCCGGGTGGCGCAGCCGCTAAGATCGGCCGCAACGATCCGTGCTGGTGCGGTTCGGGTAAGAAGTACAAGAGATGTCATGGACGCTGAACTAGATCCCAGAGAGCTTTTGAAACGGATACTGCAGCTCAAGGAGCATCTTTGAGCTGAATAGCAAGGGGGACAGGTCCCCCTTGCTGGAACCCCCTCTCCCAGCGACGTGTGGTTTGAGAGTGGCGGGCAGAGTTATGGCCCGGCGGAGCCGGGCCAACCCTGCGACGCTTTAAGTAGTAGGAGATCGATGGACCCTGAATTAGATCCCAGAGAGCTTTTGAAACGGACCTGCCTGCCAAGCTGGCGCGGGCGGAGGAGCTCGACCGGCTCCTAACGCAGCCCGGCGTCTGGGATGACCCCTCTCGCGCGCGTGAGCTTGCGCGCGAGTCTTCGGACCACCGTGAGCAGATCGCGACCTGGGACCGGCTCGAGCGGCGGGCGCGCGACCTCATAGAGCTCGATGAGCTCGCTGAGGGCGACGCCGACCTTCAGAAGCAGGTCGCGGAAGAGCGCGGCACGGTCACAGCCGAGCTGCGTGCTCGCGAGCTGGACCTGCTTTTCACTGATGCCTACGCGAATCACAATGCAGTGATCACGCTCTCCGTCGGCCAGGGCGGGGTGGAGGCGCAGGACTGGGTCCAGATGCTGATGCGCATGTACTTGAAGTGGGCCGAGCGCAAGCGCTTCGAGACCGAGATCGTGGACACGTCACCAGGCGAGGAGGCCGGACTGAAGAGCGCCACATTCATCGTCCGCGGGCCGCGCGCATATGGGCTGCTGCGATCCGAGCACGGGGTGCACCGGCTCGTGCGCATCTCCCCGTTTGATCAGAACCACCGGCGCCACACGTCCTTCGCCCTGGTCGAGGTGATGCCTGAGCTCGAGACCTCGGACGAGCACGCGGTGGTGATCAATCCTCAAGACATCCGCATCGACACCTACCGCTCCACCGGAGCCGGCGGCCAGCATGTGAACAAGACGGACTCGGCGGTGCGGATCACCCATCTGCCTAGCGGCATCGTGGTCACCTGCCAGAACGAGCGATCGCAGATGAAGAACCGAGAGATGGCCATGAAGGTGCTGAAGGCGCGGCTGTTCCAGCGCCAGCAGCAAGAGGCGGCCGAGCACCTGGATGAGATCCGGGGGCAGGTGATGCCGGCCGAGTTCGGATCCCAGATCCGAAACTACGTCCTGCAGCCGTACACGCTGGTCAAGGACGTGCGCACCGGCCAGGAGGTCGGCAATGCCCTGTCCGTGCTCGACGGCGATATCGACCCGTTCATAGAGGCGTGGCTGCGCTGGCGCCTTGGGCAGAACGGCGCCCCCGGCCTGGAGGCGCAAGGAACCGACTCCAGGCGGCGTTAGACCCCCGCGAGGAAGGTGGTGCTACGCCTTGGCCTGCGCCTTGACCGGCGGCTGGAGCTTTTGGGGGCCTTAAGTTATACTGCCCGCGACCTAGCCAGGCGCGCCCGCAAGCGCCACGCGTCACTGCAAAAAACTCAGCTGATGGTATTAACACCGGACTTTGCAACTCGGCCGGTCATCAGCTTCCAGCATGTCTGGAAGCGGTACGAGACCGGCACTGAAGCGCTCCGCGATATCAACCTCGTGGTACCGGACGGCGACTTCATGTTTCTGGTCGGCCCTTCAGGAGCCGGGAAGTCGACCATGGTCAGGCTTTTGATCCGAGAGGAGAAGCCGACCAAGGGCAAGATCTTCGTCGACGGCGTGGAGCTCGGGCGCATGAAACGCCGCCAGCTGCCTTTCTATCGCCGCCGCATCGGCCTGGTTTTTCAGGACTTCAAGCTGCTCCCCAACCTCACCGTCTACGAGAACGTGGCCTTCGCGCTTCGCGTCCACGGCGAGCCTGATGCCCTGATCAAGACCCGAGTGGCGGAGGCTGTGGATACGGTCGGGCTGGCGGGCAAAGAGCAAACCTACCCGGCCAACCTCTCGGGCGGCGAGCAGCAGCGCGTGGCGATTGCGCGAGCGCTCGTTCACGCGCCAAAGATGATCATCGCCGACGAACCCACGGGCAACCTGGACCCCGCCACCGCCTGGGAGATCATGCAGCTCTTCCTGCGCATCAATGCGCGTGGCGCGACAGTGGTGATGGCGACGCACAACCGCGAGATCGTGGATCTTCTCCGCCGCCGAGTCGTGGCGATCGACGCCGGGCAGATAGCCCGAGATGACAGATCAGGCCGATACCATGATGATGCTTCGAAATCTCAAGTTCGCGCTAGATAGCGCCTGGCAGAGTTTCTGGCGGAACCTCGCGGTCAGCCTGGCCGCGGTGGTCTCGATCACGTTGATTCTCATCCTCGCGGGCATCAACCTGCTGGTCGGCCATGCGTTCTCGCAGGTGCTCGACGGGTTCAGAGCCAAGGTGAGCGAGATGTCGATCAACATCGCCGACGACACGCCGCTGTCGACCGTCTATTCGTTTCGCGACAAGCTCGCGGGCGACCCGCGTGTGGTCAGCGTGAAGTTCGTGACCAAAGACGAGGCGCTGGCCCAGTTCCTCGCCGACCCCAACAACGCGGAGCTCACACAACAGATTGTTGGGAATCCGCTCGACGCGAAGCTCCAGGTCCGCGTACGCAACCTGAGTGATGTCACCGCAATCGACACCATGGCCCAGCAGTGGCCAGGTGTCGATCCGACCGACCCGACGAACTATCAGGGCGACTTCGTGACCCGCATGCTGCAGCTCTCGCAGTGGCTTGGAATCGCCGGGGTTGCCCTCATGAGCATGCTCGTAATCGTCTCCGTGGTCATCGTCATGAACACGATCCGCACCGCCGTTTATCACCGCCGCAAGGAGATCGAGGTCATGAAGCTCGTCGGGGCGACCGAGTGGTTTGTGCGTGGGCCTTTTGTGATCGAGGGCGTGATGACAGGGCTCATCGCGGCAGCGATCGCACTCTCGCTGTTGGTGATCTCATATCCGCCCGTGGTCTCGCGCTTCAGCGCGGACATCACGTTCATCCCGCTCAGCTACGATCCGTCGTTCATCTCGAGCCTGGCCCGCGACTTGCTGTTGGGCGGGGCAATGCTTGGCGCACTTGGAAGCTACATCGGCGTGCGCCGCTACGTGAGGTTGTAGGTGAAAGCACGATTTGCCGCCGCGGCCGTGATCGCGACCCTGGCCTGGATACCGCTCTCCAACCAGACTGCGAGCTCGATCTACTGCTACCCGGGCGACCCGCCTGACGTCTATCAGGCATGCCTTGCCTACAACCAGGGCATCAACCAGCAGGTGACCAACCAGCGGCAGCTGCAGAACATCCAGGGCCAGATCAGGGACGTGCAGGCGCAGATCAACTCTCTCTACGCCCTGATCAAGAAGATCAACGCCCAGATCGCCGCGCAGAACGCGCTCATCGCCCAGACCAACGCCAAGATCGCCCTGCTCGACAGGCAGGTTCGCTTCAAGGTCGGCGACGTGACCAGGCTGCAAGCCGACGTGGCGGTGCGCGATCAGCTGCTCGACCAACGCCTGCGCTTCGTGGACGCTCATGGACCGATCAACTACGTCGAGCTGGTCCTCACCGCCGCGAGCTTCAACGACCTCATGAACCGCATGCTGGCGGCCCAGCAGATCGCGACCTCGGACCGCAAGCTGCTGGACCAGCTGGGTACTGCTCATCAGCTCCTCAGCGCCAATCAGGCGGACCTCGCCAACCAGCGGAGCCAGGTGGCGGCGTTGCTCCTTCAGCAGCAGGCGGTCGAGGCCGACCTGGAGCGGAACAAGAAGACTCAGCAGGCCGCGATGGCGCTGGCAGCCCAGCTCGAGGTGAAGCTGCAGGCTCAGTACGCGGCCGTCCAGGCGCAGCGTGCGGCGATCGATGCCGCGGTCGCAGCGCTGGCGCGCAAATACGATGCCGCGGCCGCCAAGGCAGGCGGTGGATCGGGAGTGTTCGAATGGCCGGAGCCCAATTGCGGCTTCGCGTGCATCAGCCAGGGATTCGGTTGCTCGACCTTCTATCTCGAGGTCTATGACCCCAACTGTCCATACCCACACAAGATCCACACCGGCATCGACATCGCGGGGCCATACGGGACCCAGATCGTGGCTGCGGACACAGGCATCGTCGAGCTGTATCCGGGCTCGGTCGGTTACGGAAACATGATCCTGATGATCCACGGCAACGGCTACTCGACCGTCTACGGCCATCTCGCTTACTACGCCCCAGGCTTGAGGAGCGGGATGATCGCGCCGCGAGGTACAACCATCGCGTTCGAGGGCTCGACCGGCTGGTCGACTGGGCCGCATGTGCATTTTGAGATTCGCGTCAACAACGTCTGGAAGAATCCGTGCATCTGGCTCGGCTGCTAGACGCGGTAGGTGCTCGCGCTAATCTGCTGACATGAAGCTTCGCGCCGTCCTGATGGGCGGCGCCTATCTTGTTGCCGGCGCATTCGTGTTCGCGGCCGGTGGGGCGGCCGGCATCTACGCCGATCAGGCGTACCCCGACGTGGTGCCGTACCTGGCCCACCACCAGGTGGGGCGCGTCGACACCACCGAGCTCGCGCAGGCCATCCGCCTCATCCAGGCCGACTACGTGGACGGGAACGTCGACATGACGAAGCTGTCGCATGGGACGGTCAGCGGCCTGGTCGCAAGCCTTGGCGACCCTTACTCGACCTACTATGACCCCGACCAGTACAAGCGCCTTCAGGACGCATACGAAGGGCGCTACTCGGGGATTGGCATCTACCTGGCCTTCGGCACTGGTTATCCAACCATCACTGGCACGGTGCCCGGCTCCCCAGCAGCTCGGGCAGGTCTCCAGGGAGGTGACCAGATTGTCAAGGTCGGTGGCAAGGACACGAAGGGCGCCACTGCGGATCAGGCCACTGCTTTGATCCAGGGCGCCAACGGGACGTCGGTCACCCTGACTATTCAGCGAGGCACCAGCACCTTCGACGTGACGCTGGTGCGGACTGAGATCCAGATCCCATCCGTGCGCTCGACTCAGCTGCCCGGGCACATCCTCTACGTGCGTATCTACAGCTTCGGATCATCGACCTCGGCCGATTTCGCTGCAGCATTGAACGACGGTCTGAAGGGCGCCAAAGGTGTGGTGCTGGACTTGCGCGAGAATCCGGGGGGCTTCATCTCAGCGGCCGATGACGTGATCAGCGATTTCGTCACCAGCGGCGAGACGTTTGAGCTGCGCGGACGCAACGGCAGCGTCGAACGCCACACCGTGAGCGGCAGCCATCCGGCTCCGGCGGTGCGGCTGGTGGTGCTGGTGGACGCCAACAGTGCGTCGGCGGCCGAGATCGTCGCGGGCTCGCTGCAGGTGCACAAGCGGGCCAAGCTCATCGGCACAGTGAGCTTCGGCAAGGGGTCGGTGCAGCAGGACTTCCCTCTGCCTGACGGAGCTGACATTCATCTCACGATCAAGCGCTGGTACCTGCCGGACGGGACGACCATCGATCACAAGGGCCTGCAACCTGACGTCACGGTCACCCTGGCGAGCAGCGCTGACGAGTTCGACGTCCTCCAGCCGGGGCTGGGCTACGCGAAGGACAAGCAGCTCAACGCGGCTCTCGCCCTGCTGTCCTCTGGCTAGACTGGGGACCGCGCCGGGCGGTTAGCTCAGTTGGCTAGAGCGCCTCGCTTACACCGAGGAGGCCGTTGGTTCGAATCCATCACCGCCCACCACTGCCCCGCATGATTGCGCGCCTTTGGGCCCAAACATGCCGATTGGCACGCAGGCAAACGCGTTTTTGGCACCAAACACGAACAGCACAACTCGATCTGTTACACGATATTCAAGATTCGGCGGTGCGCCTAGGAAGTCCGTTGCAGGTAGTCCACCGGAGAATTGGCTACTGGGCAGGTCTGGCGTGATTGGAAAAACAAGGTGGATTGAAATCCAGGCGCTTTGGAGTCGCGTGGATCGTGACTGGCGACGCTTGGCCCAGTCCAAGGTTATCCGCCGCTTGAAAATTCGCCTACTCCTGTT
>VBFO01000138.1 GCA_005881025.1 Chloroflexota bacterium
GCGCGCACTCTCACGCTGGTCTTGACTCCGGGACCGCGCGCACTCTCACGCTGGTCTTGACTCCGGGACCTACCATCACCGGCTCGCAGTGCAGGTAGCGCCTGGAGGCCTCCAGCAGCGCGGGATTTAGATTGGGCACCACGCTCGAGATCACCACCCCGGTTACGATCCCGAATTCAAGGCCCCGCAGGTCGAAGAGCTCCCGGAGCTCCACGGCCACTTCGTCCGCGGTGCGCTCACGGTGTGATGTCACCCGCCAGTCCGCCGCCAGACGCTCGCCGTCGAACAGGGCGAAGGTCACGTTCGTGTTGCCGACGTCGACGGCCAGGAGCACCCGGAAGTTATGTCACAAAGACAGGGGAGGTGGATGCGCCTTAGCCCAGCTTCGCAGCGCCGCCGCCTGGCGGCCTGCTGCCTTTGCCCGGGCCAGTACTCGCCTCGGCTGCGGGGCTCCAGGGAGGTTCCGCCGGGACAACGACTGCTTCGCGTCCCACGGCGGCGCGAGCTTTCCCGCCCGCACCTGGCGGCCGACCGCCTCGTGCGCCTTCCGGAATGGGACGCCGGCACGCACCAGCTCCTCGGCTGCATCCGTGGCGAGCAGCGCTGGATCGGCGGCCGCCTCGGCCAGGCGCTTCTGGTCGAACTCCAGGTGGCGCACCAGCAGGGCCGCCGCACGAAGGGCCTCGATCACGTCGTCTACAGCGGCGAAGAGGGCTGCTTTGTCCTCCTGAAGATCGCGGTCGTAGGCCAGCGGCAGGCCCTTGAGGATCATCGCCAGCGCACTCAGGCTGCCCAGCGCCCGTCCGGGCCTTGCCCTCAGCAGCTCGGCAATGTCGGGGTTCTTCTTCTGGGGCATCAGGCTCGAACCGGTGGCGATCTCGTCCGCCAGCCGCACGAATCCGAACTCGGACGAAGCCCACAGCACGACGTCCTCCCCCATGCGGCTCAGGTGGATCGCTGCGGACAGGCAGGAGTAGACCAGGTCGAGTGCGAAGTCGCGGTCGGCCACGGCATCGATGCTGTTGAGCGAGAGCCGCGAGAAACCCAGCGCCTTGGCGATGACCTCCCGCTTCAGCGGCAGCGTCGTGGCGGCCAGGGCACCCGATCCCAGCGGCAGCTCATCTGCCGATGCGTAGGCCGACCGGAACCGCTCGGCATCGCGAAGAAGCGGCTCCGCGTGTGCCAGCAGGTGATGGCCGAGGGTCACCGGCTGCGCGCGCTGCAAGTGCGTGTAGCCGGGCATCGGCCAGGCCGCGTGTTTGGTGGCTGCATCCGAGAGCGTTTCCACCAGCGAGCCGATGGCATCGACGGCGGTCGCGGACGCGAGCCGGCAGTAGAGGCGAAGATCCGTCACGACCTGGTCGTTGCGCGACCGGCCGGCATGCAGTGCCGCACCGGCGGGCGTCAGCTCTGTAAGCCGGCGTTCGACTGCGGTGTGTATGTCCTCATCGGTGCTGGCGAACTCGAATGTGCCCTCATCAAGCTCGCGTTTGACTCGGCGCAGCCCGCGCTCGATCGCTTTGAGCTGGGCCGGGGTGATGATGCCGGCCGCGGTCAGGCCGCGCGCGTGCGCGACGCTGCCGGCGATGTCGAACGGATAGAGCTCGAAATCAACCTCGAGCGAGGCCGAGAAGCGCTCGAGCTCAGGCAGCATCCTCCGGCTGAACCGCCCGCCCCACATCTTCTTTTTGGCTATGGAGCAAGCCTCTTCACGTCTCGGAGCAGATGCTGCAGGTCCTGCGCATGCAGGCGTCCCTGCACCTGTGAAGCGGTGCGCACGCCCAAACCCCAAAGCTTGATGAAGCCCGCGGCCGCGCTCTGGTCGAACGCGTCACCTTTTCCGTAGGTGGCGAGGGACAGCTGGTACAGCTGCGACGGGCTTTTGCGACCGACCACCTGTGACGAACCCTTGAAGAGCTTGAGCCGCACCTCACCGTCGACGTGAGCCTGGGTCTCAACGACGAAGGCGTAAAGCGCGTCCCGAAGCGGGCTGAACCACAAGCCGTCGTACACCATCTGGGCCCACTGCTGAGCCACCTGCTCCTTGAAGCGTGCCACCTCCTTGGGCAGCGTGATGTCCTCCAGCGCCTGGTGAGCCTGGAGCAGAAGGACAGCCGCCGGCGCCTCGTAGATCTCGCGCGACTTGATGCCGATCAACCGGTTCTCCAGGTGATCGATCCGGCCGACCCCGTGCCGGCCGCCGAGCCGGTTGAGCGCTGTCACCAGCTCGAGCGGACCTGCCGGCCTGCCGTCGAGCATCGACGGGATGCCCGACTTGAAACCGATCTCGACGTAGGCAGGCTCGTCAGGGCATTCGCGAGGATCGGCCGTCCACGCGTACACGTCGGCCGGCGGCTCGGCCCATGGATCCTCGAGCACGCCCGCCTCGATCGAACGGCCCCATAGATTCTCATCGGTGGAGTACGGTGACCGCACGGTGGCCGGGACCTCGATCCCGTGCTTCTGCGCGTACTCGATCTCGTCGTCCCGGTTCATGCCCCATTCACGCACCGGGGCGACCACCTCGAGCTCTGGCGCCAGCGCCGCCGCGGCGACGTCGAAGCGCACCTGGTCGTTGCCTTTGCCTGTGCAGCCATGGGCGATCGCAGTCGCGCCCTCTCGGCGGGCGACCTGCACGAGCATCGCCGCGATCAGCGGCCGACCGAGAGCCGTCGCCAGCGGGTACTGCTTCTCGTAGATGGCGCCGGCCTGAAGCGAAGGCCACACGAAGAGGTTCAAAAAAGCCTCACGCCCATCCGCCACGTAAGCCGCGGAGGCGCCGGTCTTCAGCGCGCGCTGCTGGATGGTGTCGAGGTCCTTCTTCTCGCCGAGGTCGACAGTGAATGCGATCACATCCCAGCCCTTGTCATTGAGCCAGCGGATGGCGACTGACGTATCGAGCCCGCCCGAATAGGCGAGCACGACCTTCTTCGTCACTCGAGATCGCCCGCGAGCAGGAGATGCTTGAGCGAGCGGGCGGCACCAGGCTGCCGCAGGACAGCGATGATCGTGTCGTCCCCTGCCACTGTGCCGGCGATGCCCGGTAGGGCGGCTTCGTCGATGCGCCTGGCCACCAGGTTGGCGGTGCCAGGCGGGGTGCGAATGACCGCAAGCGGCTGCACCAGCTCGACCGAGAGGACCAGCTCGCGGACGAGCGCGGCGGTGCTGCGATAGCCGGCGCCTGAGCGCACCAGCCCAAGCTCGTGGATGTCCCGCGAGACAGTGGCCTGTGTGGCTTGAAAGCCCTTGCGCGAAAGTGCTGTTGCGATGTCCTGCTGCGTGTGTGCAGCGCCGCGATTGACCAGCTCGAGGATGGCCTGATGACGCTGGTTCTTACCCGCTTGAGGCACCCGGCTCATGTGGTCGCGCCCTTCATCGCGGACTCCATCGCGGCCTGCGCGCGATCGATCTCCGCGGCGGTGATGATCAGCGGCGGAACGAAGCGAACTGTGTGGTCGTCGACTGCATTGACCACCAGGCCGGCCTCGAGGCACGCCTGCTGGAACGGCTTTGCCCGCTTCTCGGCAAACTCGGCGGCGCGCATCAGGCCGACGCCGCGCAACTCCCTGGCCCCAATGGTCTTCAAGGCGTCGTGGAGATGCTCGCCCATCTCCGCCGAGTGGCCGATGAGGCCGTCTCGCTCGATCACCTCGAGCACCGCCAGCGCCGCCGCGCACGCGAGCGGGTTTCCACCGAATGTCGATCCGTGGTCTCCGGGCTCGAAAACGTCGGCCTTCGGTGCTGCCAGGCAGGCACCGATGGGAATCCCACCGCCGAGGCCCTTGGCGAGCGTCATGACGTCGGGCGTGATGCCATGGTGCTGGTGTGCGAACCAGCGGCCGGTCCGGCCGAGTCCTGTCTGGACCTCGTCGAGGATCAGCAAGAGGTCCTTCTCGTCACACCAGCGGCGGACGCCTTCAAGGTAGCCGCCAGCTGCGGGGATGACCCCGATCTCGCCCATGACCGGCTCGAGCATCACCGCCACCGTCTTGTCGGTGGTGGCTGATTTGATGGCGTCGAGGTCGTTGTAGTCGACATGAACGAAGCCGGTCGGGAGCGGCTGGAAGGGATCTGAGTACTTAGGCTGGCCTCCGGCGGTGACCGTGGCGAGGGTGCGGCCGTGGAACGAGCCGGTCGTGGTGATGATCTCGAAAGCGCCGCCGCGATTGCGGGAGCCCCACTTGCGGGCGAGCTTGATCGCAGTTTCGTTCGCCTCCGCGCCTGAGTTGCAGAGAAACACGCGAGCGGGGAACGAGAGCGCCACCAGGCGCTGGGCGAGCGCGACCTGCGGCCGAGTGAAGTAGAGGTTTGAGGTGTGGATCAGGGTCTGCGCCTGCCTGGTGACGGCGGCGGCCACGTCGGGGTGGGCGTGGCCGAGGAGGTTGACGGCAATGCCGGCAACCATGTCCAGGTACTCACGCCCTGCCTCGTCGTACACGAGGCAGCCGCGGCCGCGGACGAATGTGACCGGCAGCCGGCGCCCGGTCGACATGAGGAACTTCTCGGCCAGCTCGGGCGTGGTGCTCATTCGGGTTGGAGCTCCCGCGCCGCTACATAAAAGGATCGCGCGCGCGCTTGCCACCCACTAACCCCCCGCCCACCTCTTGGGGGATTTTCGGTGCGCCGGGTTTGACAATACGGCCGAATTTGGCGGCCGCCAACCCTGGTTGTTAAGAGGCTCACAGCGTGACCATCGTCCCGATCCCGGCCTCGGTGAACAGCTCGAGCAGGAGGGAGTGCGGCACGCGCCCGTCGATGATGTGTGCCTGTGGGACGCGATCCAGCGATCGCAGGCAGGCCTCGAGCTTGGGGATCATCCCGCCGGTCACCTCGCCGGTCTCCATCCGCCGCCTGGCGTCGTCTCGGGCCAGCACCGCCACCACGTTTCCATCGACCCCCCGAACGCCGGGCACATCCGTGAGCAGGATCAGCTTGGCCGCGCCCAACGCGACGGCCATCTCCGCCGCCACGGTGTCCGCGTTGATGTTGTACGCGTGCCCGTCGTAGCCCAGGCCAATCGAAGCGATGACCGGCACATAACCTCGCCCGAGAAGGGCCGTGATCGGCTCCTGGTTGACTTGCACCACGCGACCGACAAAACCCATGTCGGCGCCCAACGGCTCGGCGATGATGCACGGCCCGTCTTCGCCACTCATGCCGACGGCCTGGCCGCCGAGCCGGTTGATGGAGGCGACGATGTCGGGGCTGACCTTGCCGGTCAGCACCATCTTCACGACCTCCATGGTCTTTTCGTCGGTCACGCGCAGGCCGTTCTTGAAGGCCGGCACCAGGCCCAGGCGCTCGCTCATGGCCGTGATCTCGGGCCCTCCGCCATGCACCAGGACGGGCTGCATGCCGACGTACCGCAGCAGGACGACATCCTGCAGCGTCTCGTCCTTGGCCTGCTCCATGGCCTTGCCTCCGACCTTGACCACGACGATCTGGCCGTGGAACCGCTTGATGTAGGGAAGCGCCTCGACGAGAACCATGGCTCGCTCTTCGACACTCAGCGTCATGTCGTGTAGTCGGCGTTGATGCGCACGTACTCCTCCGATAGGTCACAGCCCCAGGCCTCGGCGATGCCGTCACCGATGCCCAGGGTGGCCACGATCTCGATCTCCGGCTGCTCGAATGCGTGCCTGACGGCACCGAGGTCCACCTCCACCCCACCCCCACGCTCGAAAACCACCATCCCGCCGATGCTCAGGTGCAGGCGGTCGATTGCCATCTCGGCTCCGCTGTAGCCGAGGGCGCACACGATCCGGCCCCAATTGGGATCTCCTCCGTGGATGGCGGTCTTGACCAGGCTCGAAGACGCCACCGACCGCGCGGCCAGGCTTGCCTCGGAGTGCGAGGCCGCACCTCCCACTCGCACTGTGATCAGCTTGGTGCCATGATCTGCGCGACCTCGACGATGCCGGCCTGCAGGGCGGCAGCATCGGGGCTACCCGCCGTGATTGGCCGGTTGCCGGCGTCTCCATTGGCGAGCAGCAGGAAGGTGTCGTTCGTAGAGCTGTCACCGTCCACCGACACCTGATTGAAGCTGCGGTCGGCCACCGGCTTCACCATCGCCGCCATCAATCCAGGCGCGACCGCGGCGTCGGTGGTGATGTAAGCAAGCATCGTCGCCATGTTGGGGTGGATCATGCCCGAGCCTTTGCACATGCCGCCGATCTTGACGCGCCCGGCGCTCAACTCGACCTCCAGCGAGGACGTCTTGGGCACCGAATCGGTGGTCATGATCGCCCGCGCCGCATCGTCGCCGTGCGCAGCATCGAGATCAGCGCACGCAGCCTCGATGCCCGACCTCACCGCCTGCATCGGCATGTAGCGGCCGATGACCCCCGTCGAGCTCACGAGCACCTGGTCCGGATCCAGGTCGAGGTTGTCCGCTGTCAGCTTGGCCATCAGAAGCGCGTCCTTGAACCCCTGCGCGCCGGTGCATGCATTGGCGTTCCCTGAGTTGATGACCAGGGCCCGCACCCGGTTGTGCTGCAGATGAAGATGGTCGATCACCACCGACGCCGACTTCACCTTGTTGGTCGTGAAGACGCCGCCCGTGTCGCACGCACGCTCCGACAGAACGACGCAGAGGTCGCTCTTCTGCTCGGTGGGGATCGCTTTGGCGCCTGCGGTGAACGCCTTGATGCCGCACGCGGCGGTGCCGGCACGAAAGCCTCCGGCGAAGGTCACGGCCACTGCACCGGGGCCTCCAGAGCCGCCGTCCGATCGAAGCCGAACGCGATGTTGAAGCACTCGACGCCCTGGCCCGAGGCGCCCTTGATCAGGTTGTCGAGCGCTGAGGTGACCACCGCCTTGCCGCCCTGCGCCGCGACATTGACCAGGCACAGGTTGGAGTGACTTGCCAGCTTGGTGGTCGGGCTCTGGGCCACGACTCGAGTGAAGGGTTGTCCGGCGTAGAACTCTCGATACGCGCTCTGCAGCTCGTCGAGGGAGCTGCGCAGGTCGAAATAACACGTGGCCAGGATGCCGCGCGTCATCGGCACCAGGTGTGGGACGAACGAAACCCTCAGGCCGTTGGAGCTCAATGCGGCCAGCTCCTGCGTCACCTCGGGCAGGTGGCGGTGACCGCCGATTGCGTACGCCGTCACCGACTCGTTCACCTCACTGAAGTGCGCGCCCAGGCTCGGTGACCGGCCCGCGCCGCTGACGCCCGACTTGGCGTCGATCACGATGTCCGATCCCACCAGGCCCGCTGAGACGGCCGGCGCGAGCCCGAGGATCGAAGCCGTCGCGTAGCAGCCTGGCACGGCCACAAGCTGAGCGGTCTTGATGTCCTCCTCGTGAAGCTCCGGGAGCCCGAAAGCAGCCTTGTCGAGCAGAGCTGGAGCCGGGTGATCCTGTCGGTACCAGCGTGGGTACTGCGCTGCATCTTTCAAGCGGAAGTCGGCGGACAGGTCGATGACTCGAGCCCCCGCATCCAGCCAGGCCGAGGCCTTGCTTGCGCCGACGTTGTGAGGGAGGCAGCTGAACACGACGTCGATGTCTTTTGGATCCGGGTCGGGGGCGAACTCGCCCTCGA
>VBFO01000026.1 GCA_005881025.1 Chloroflexota bacterium
CCGAGCAGTACGTCGTCGAGCACCACCTCGCGACAGTCATCTCGCAGAGCTTCGCGTCGACCGAAGAGGCCTTCGGTAGCACGGCCTCGCTTATGAAGCTCCGCCACGCCTTCGTATCTGCCGCCGCCAATGGGGTCACAGTTCTGGGTTCCTCCGGCGACTTCGGATCCGCGGGCGTGATCAAAACCCCCGTCAGCCAGGGCGGTCATTTCCTGTCCAACCCGGCAGTCTGGTGGCCCGCCAGCGACCCGCTCGTGACGGGCGTGGGCGGCACCTATCTGCGCACGGATCCTTTCAACACGACCACCCGGACCGTCGACAGCACCGACCCGCCGACCACCTGCGGCGGGACCAATACCGGCCAGGCCGAGGTGGCCTGGATCGCAGCCGGCGGCGGCTTCAGCCACGTCTTCTCAAAGCCGGCCTACCAGAACACTCTTCCGGCCGGAAGCACAGCGATCGGCAGCATGCGGGGAGTCCCGGACATCGGCCTGCAGGCCAGCTCACGCACCGGCGCGCTGGTCTACATCTCACTTCCGAACGCCGGGCAGAGCGGCTTGAGCTGCGGAAGCTCCGGACCGTGCAGCACCGGTTGGTATGACATCGGCGGAACCTCGCTGAGCTGCCCGCAGTGGGCGGCGCTGGTGGCGATCGCCGACCAGATGAAGGGGCACGGGCTCGGGCTCATCAACCCCGCGCTCTACTCCATCGCAAACTCCGGCAACTACTCCAGCGACTTCTTCGACGTCACAGTCGGCAACAACCGGGACGTGTCGGGCGTCGCCGGCTACGACGCGTCAACAGGCTGGGACCCGATCACGGGGCTCGGCACCCCCAACGCGGCGAACCTGATCCCCGACCTGGTGGCCGCGAGCTAGCTTCGAATCAGCACGAGGGGCTCCATCGCGGAGCCCCTCATCTTTTCGTCCTGGCGGCCTGGATCGCCTCCCACACGCGCATCGGGTGCAGGGGCATGTCGATATGACGCACGCCGAGATGCGAGACCGCGTCGATGACCGCGTTCTGCACCGCGGGCGTGGCTCCGATGGTGCCTGACTCGCCAATCCCCTTCGCGCCCAACGGGTTCAGCGGCGTCGGCGTCTCCATCGCCACGGTCTCGATGCTCGGGATCTCCCCGATGCCCGGGATTCCGTAGTCGACCAGCGTGGCCGTCAGCGGATTGCCATGAGCGTCGTAAACGAACTCCTCATACAGCGCCTGTGCCACGCCCTGCGCCACCCCCCCGTGCACCTGGCCATCCACGAGCATCTGGTTCAAGACCGTCCCGCAGTCGTCCACCGCGATGTGCCGGACCAGGCGCGCCTCGCCCGTCTCGACATCGACCTCGGCCACCGCGACATGACAGCCGAACGGATAGGTCTGGTCACTCTGCTCGAAGCCGGCCTGGGCCGACAGCGGCGACCCTTCCGCCAGCTGCGCCCACGTCAAAGCAGTGGCGGGCACACCCTTCACCCCGAACCTTCCGTCGTCGAAGCGGACGATGTCCTCGACGCTCGCCTCCAGGCGCCGGGCTGCCTCCTCTTTCGCCTGGTCGATCAACGCGATGCAAGCGGCGCGCAGCGCGCTGCCACCGATCTGCAGCGATCGCGAGCCCGACGTACCGCTTCCGCTGCCCACGACAGCCGTATCGGACGTGACCACTTTGATCGACTCGATCGGCACATCCAGCAGACCGGCCGCCAGCTGCGCGTAAGCGGTCTCATGTCCCTGCCCGCTGGAGGTCGTTCCCACCTGGAGCACGATCGACCCGTCTGGCTCTGCGCGCGCGACGCCGACCTCCGACGTGTTGAGAACAGCGGTCATCTCCACGTAAGCACTGAGGCCGATCCCCAGCTGCAAACGGTCGCCTCGGTCGCGCCGGTCACGCTGCTCCGCACGCAGCTTCTCGTAGCCCGCCGCCTCCAGCGCCAGGTCCAGCGCGCGCTCGTAGTCGCCTGAGTCGTAGGTGCAGAAGGTCGCCGTCGTGTACGGAAACTCACCCCTGATCAGGTTGCGGCGGCGCAGCTCGGCGGGATCGATGCGCAGCTCTGCCGCCAGCATGTCCATCGCGCGCTCGATCATCGCGATCGCCTCCGGCCGTCCGGCTCCTCGATACGCGGACATCACCGCGGTGTTGGTGAAGACACATTTCGAGCGGAACCGGATCTTCGGGATCTGGTAGACGCCCGACGCCAGCATCGCCGTCAGCACGAGCTGCGGTGGCGACAGCCCTGCGTAGGCGCCCGCGTCCGCGATCACGTCCGCGTCCATACCGACGAGCGTGCCGTCCGACCTCGCTCCCAGGGCTACGTCCTGCACGAGCCCTCGTCCATGCGTCATCGCGGTCATGTTCTCTGTGCGGAACTCAAACCAGCGCACAGGACGATCGAGATCCCGCGCCAGCGCCGCGATCACCGACTGCTCGGGGTACGCCATCAGCTTCGCGCCGAATGCGCCACCGACGTCGGGGCTGATGACGCGGACCTTCGACTCCGGCAGACCCAGGGCCTCGGCGACCTGGCTGCGGACGTTGAACGGGACCTGCGTCGAAGTCCACATCCGGATGCCGCCTTCGCCGTCGGGCTCCGCGACGACAGCGTTGCACTCGATCGGAACCGGCGCGAGCCGCTGGTTGATGAACCGGCCGCGCACGACGACGTCAGCGCCCTCGAGCGCGCCGTCTTCGCCGATGTCGAACTCGAAGGCTATGTTGTCGCCCTTGTCGGGATGCACGAGCGTCGCGCCCGCATCGGCAGCTGTGGTGCTGTCGACAAGGGCTGCGAGTGGCTCGTAATCGACCACCACCTCTGCCGCCGCGTCGACGGCCTGCTCTCGGGTTTCGCCCACGGCAACGGCGATCGCGTCGCCCACGAACTTCACGCTCTCGCCGCACAGCCTTGGCCGCGCCGTGTCGGATGTGAACAGGACGTCGCCGGCGGTGAAAACTCCGGCGACCCCCGGCATGCCACGAGCCGAGCTCGCATCAACACCGGCCAGTCGAGCGTTCGCGTGGGTCGAGCGGACGAAGACGGCATGCAGGCAGCGCTCAGGGCGAACGTCGTCGGTGTAGAGGCCAGCCCCGGTGATGAGCCGCGGATCTTCGCGGCGCTTGACCGTTCCATGCACCGCGGCCCTCACCGCCATTGTTTGACTACGTTAACTTGGCCCGCATGGGCGATCGCGCGCGGGCGTGGGGAGTGCAGAGGACCTATGTCGGCTACCGCGGCGACACTGTCGAGGCGCCGGCCGCAGGTATCGAGGCGATCGTGGAAGCGATGGCCGCAGGCCGGGACGCGCCGCCCGAGGACGCGCCACGACAGGGTGACGGAGCAGGTGCCGAGGAGTGCTGGCCCGCACCGGAGCGGGCGTGGGGCTGGGCGGTGCAGCTCTATGCGGCGCGCTCCAGGGACAGCTGGGGCATCGGCGACCTCGCCGACCTTCGCCGATTGGGACGGTGGGCGAAAGGCGCGGGCGCTTCAGTCCTCCTGATCAGCCCACTGGGAGCGCAGCCTCCAACGCTTCCGCAGCAACCCTGCCCCTACTACTCGTCATCGCGGCGGTTCCGCAACCTCTTGCACCTGAGGATCGAGGAGGTCGAGGGCGCCGAGCGATGCGGGGACCAGATCGCACCGCTGCGTGAATCCGGCCTGGCGCTGAATCGAAACCGGACCATCGACTACGACGCCGTCTTTGGCCTGAAGCTGCAGGCGCTTGAGCTGATCTTCCAGGCGCGGCCCGATCCCCCCGGCCTCGCGAGCTGGGTCAAGGGCCAGGGCCGGGCACTTCGCAGCTTCGCCACGTTCAACGCGCTCGCCGAGATCCACGGCGCCGCCTGGCGGACCTGGCCGAACCCGCTCCGGCATCCGCGCGGTGACGGGATCGGCCGCGTGCAGCGCGAGCTGGCCCCGCGAATCACGTTCCACGAGTGGATCCAGTTCCACATCCACCAGCAGCTGGCCCGCGCCGCCCGCGAGATCGACCTGATCGCCGACGTTCCCGTCGGCTTCGCGTCGGACGGGTTCGACTCGTGGCGCTGGCAGGACCTCGTGGCGGCCGGGATGAGGGTGGGGGCTCCACCTGATTACTTCTTCCGCGACGGACAGGACTGGGGCATGCCTCCGTTCGACCCATGGAAGCTGCGCGCCTCGAGCTTCGAGCCCTTCGTGGATGCCATCCGCGGCGCGACCTCGCACGCGCGCGGTGTCCGGTTGGACCATGTGATGTCGCTCTTCAGACTTTTCTGGATTCCTGAAGGGCTGACGCCGTCCGGCGGTGCGTATGTGACCTATCCATCGGCACCGCTGCTCGACATCCTCGCCTCGGAGAGCCGGCGCGCCAAAGCGTTCGTCATCGGCGAGGACCTTGGGATCGTCGAACCCGCGGTCCGCACCGCGATGCGGAAGCGCGGTGCGCTTGGCTACCGCCTGCTCTGGTTCGACGACAAGCTGCCAGAGGAGTGGCCGCGTGAATCGGTGGCCGCGATCAGCACGCACGACCTGCCGACGGTCGCGGGCATATGGCGCCGGACCGAGCCGGACCAGCGCCAGCATCACCTCCGCGCACGCTTGGTCGAGGCGACCGGCATGCGCGACGACGCGCAGGCACTCGACGTTGCCGTCGCCATCTATCAGCGCCTGGCCCGATCTCCGTCGCGAATCGTGCTGGCGACATTGGAGGACGCGCTCGCGGTGGAGGAGCGGCCCAACATCCCTGGGACGACCAGCGAATGGCCGAACTGGCGCATATCGCTCCCGTCGCCGCTGGAGGAAATCGAGACCGCCGAAGGTGCGAGGCGCATCGCCGATGCGATGTCGCAGGCAGGCAGGTCGTCAACTGCAGCGAACTAGCATGGAAACATGATCGCGGGCGCATCTCGGCTCAAGGGCACCGATCTCGACTTCCATCCGCTCGCCGATCTCGCGAAGTCGGGCCTACCCGACCCGTCGGGCCTGCCCAAGACCGTGATGGTGCTGCTCGAGGGCCTTGTCCGCCTGAGCCAGTCAGGAACCACCGCCGAGGAGAATATCGGCGCGCTCGCTCGGTGGCCCGCGCCACCCCCTCATGACGCCGAGCTGCCGTTCCTCCCCGCCCGCGTGCTGATGCAGGACTTCACCGGCGTGCCCGCGGTGGTCGACCTCGCGGCGATGCGGTCGGCGATGAAGCGTGCGGGTAAGGATCCGGGTCGCGTCGACCCGCTCGTCCCGGTCGACCTGATCATCGACCACTCGGTTCAGGTCGATTCGTTCGGCTTCCGCGACTCCTACACGCGCAACATCCAGAAGGAGATCGAGCGCAACCGGGAGCGCTACTCATTGCTGCGGTGGGCGCAGCAAGCCTTCCACAACTTCTCGCTGGTGCCCCCAGGCATGGGTATCTGCCACCAGGTGAATCTGGAACATGTCGCGAAGGTCGTGCAGGTCCGCGAGCTGAACGGCCGCCAGGTCGCGATCCCCGACACGCTGATGGGGACCGACTCGCACACGACAATGGTCAACGGCCTTGGGGTGCTGGGTTGGGGCGTGGGCGGGATCGAGGCCGAGGCCGCGATGCTGGGTCAGCCTGCCTACCTGGCGCCACCGATCGTCGTCGGCGTTCGCTTCTCGGGCGCGCTGCGACCGGGAGCCACCGCCACCGACCTCGTCCTCACGCTGACCGAGATGCTGCGCAAGCACGGCGTGGTCGACAAGTTCGTCGAGTTCTGTGGCGATGGGCTGTCGACCCTCTCCGTTCCCGACCGCGCGACCCTCAGCAACATGTGCCCCGAGTACGGCGCGACGTCGGCCCTCTTCCCGGTCGACGCGCAGACCCTTCGCTACCTGGAGGTCACCGGCCGGAGCCCCGAGCACATCACGATGGTCGAGCGGTACACGAAGGAGCAAGGGCTGTTCAGGGTCGACGGCAGCCCGACACCAAAGTTCACGGAGCTGCTCGACCTGGACCTGGCGAAGGTCGAGCCCAGCGTCGCGGGCCCGAAGCGGCCGCAGGACCGCGTGGCCCTTCCGAACGTCTGGGAGAGCTTCACCTCCGCCTTCACGCACAGCCCGAAGCCGGAGCCGGACGCGGTTTCCAGGTTGACCGAGGAGGGCGGGCCGATCGACGGCCGCACCGCCGTGGCGGTCGTCCACAAACCCACCGCACAGCTGGAGGACGGCTGCGTCGTGATCGCGGCCATCACCAGCTGCACCAACACCTCCAACCCGTCGGTGATGGTCGCCGCCGGACTGGTGGCGAAGAAGGCTGTCGAACGTGGGCTGCAGATGCGTCCCTACGTCAAGACCAGCCTCGCGCCTGGATCGCGCGTCGTCACCGATTACCTGAACGCAGCCGGGTTGATGGAGCCGCTGGAGAAGCTGGGCTTCTTCCTGGTCGGCTATGGATGCACGACCTGCATCGGCAACTCAGGTCCACTCTCGAGCCCCGAGGTCGAGGCAGCGGTCACCGCCGACAACCTGAGCGTCGTGGCGGTCCTGTCGGGCAACCGCAACTTCGAGGCTCGCATCCATCCGCTGGTGAAGGCCAGCTACCTCGCCTCTCCGCCGCTGGTGGTCGGCTTCGCGCTGGCGGGGACCGTGAACATCGACCTGACCAAGGATCCGCTCGGCGACGACCGTGATGGCAAGCCCGTGATGCTCTCGGAGCTCTGGCCCACCCAGGAAGAGGTCAACGCGGTCATCCAGGAGTGCGTCAAGCAGGACATGTTCAAGCGCGAGTACTCGCGCATCTTCGAAGGCGATGAGCACTGGAAGGAGATGGCGGCTCCGACGGGTCCCATATTCCAGTGGGACGCCGCGTCCACGTACGTCAAGGAGCCGCCCTACTTCGAGGGCTTCGCCCCACAGCCGGCGCCACTCCAGGACATTGATGGCGCGCGGGTGCTCGCGGTGCTCGGCGACTCCGTGACGACCGACCACATCTCACCCGCCGGCGCCATCCCCACCGACAGCCCCGCAGGCAGGTACCTGATCGAGCACGGCGTGGAGCGCTTCGACTTCAACAGCTTTGGGTCGCGCCGCGGCAACCACGAGGTGATGGCGCGCGGAACGTTCGGCAACATCCGCCTGCGCAACAAGCTCGTCGAGCGCGAGGGCTACTGGACCCGTCACCTCCCGAGCGGTGACGAGATGACGATCTTCGAGGCTTCGGAGCGCTATCGCTCGGAGCGCGTCCCGCTGATCGTGATCGCGGGCAAGGAGTACGGATCGGGCTCGTCTCGCGACTGGGCCGCCAAGGGCCCGCTGCTGCTCGGCGTGCGGGCCGCGATAGCGGAGAGCTTCGAGCGCATCCACCGCTCCAACCTGGTGGGCATGGGCATCCTGCCGCTGGAGTTCATGCCCGGCGAAAATCCGCAGTCACTTGGACTGACGGGTCATGAACGCTTCACCATCAAGGGCATCGAGTCGCTCACGCCGCGCCAGGAGATCGAGGTGGTGGCGGTCCGCGACGACGGCAAGAGCGTCGTCACCTTCAAGGCGCGCGCGCGCGTGGACAACGAGACCGAGGTGGGCTACCTCCATCACGGAGGGATCCTCCCGCTGGTTCTGCGCGAGCTGATCGCCCGCTAGGAGCTCAGCCTGCGGTCGGGGCTTCGATCGGCTGGCGCCGCTCGTGGCCGCACTCGGGACACTCGTACAGACCAACCACGACCTGAGGCCGCGACGAGTCCGAATGCATTGAGAGCAGCCGCATCGGCACCTTGTCTTCGTGGCGCTCGCAGCTCGGGGCGTCCTCGTGGCTCATGACGTGAGATTACGCATTGCGTCGTGGGCGTCATAGTGCTGCCGGTACAACGGCGAACCGTGCCGGGTTGTCCTCCGCGCACATCGCTAATCTGTGGATTCAGATGGCCAAGAAGGCTCCCGAGGTCCTGGGCGAGCCCCGGCCCACGGTCCGCGATGCAATGCGCTATGGGGCGTTCGCCGGCGCCAGGCTGGTGGCGGGGGAGCAAGGACTCGATCGCCAGATCGAGTGGGTGCGGCTCATGGAGACACCGGACATCCAGCCGCGATCGGGCGACTTGCTGCTGACGACTGGTTTCCCGATCAAGGACGACCGCGCGGCCCAGATCCGCCTCATCGGCCGGATCGCGGAGTCGGGAGGTGTCGGTCTGGTCGTCAAGCCCCTTCCGTATCTGAAGAAGCTCGCCCCCGAGATGCTGTCCGAGTCGGAGCGCCTTGGCGTACCCCTGTTCACCGTCGCCTCCAACGTCCAGCTCATCGACATCATGGCTCCGCTCCTCGAGCGGATCATCAACGCCGAGCACTGGCGGCTGAAGCAATCGCTCGAGATCCACCGGCGTTTCACCGAGCTGGTGCTCGACGGCAAGGGTGTGAACGAGATCTGCCGCACCCTCGCCGAGCTGCTGGAGAGCGCTGTCGTCATCGAGGACGCCAGCTTCCACCTGCTCGCGCATGCGGGCGGGGGCGGAGATCCCCACCGCAAAGAGACCATCCAGCACCAGGGGACGCCGCAGCGGGTCCTGTTCGATCCGCAGATCCAGCGCATGCTGCGCGAGCTGGAGCAGAAGCGCGGCCCGATCAAGGTGCCCGCGTATCCCCATGTGGGGATGTCCCGCGAGCGGCTGATCGCCCCCATCCTGGCCTCGAACCAGGTCCTCGGCTATATCTCGGTGCTGGACAACCCGCCCCACAACGAGGAGCTCGCCTTCCTGGCCCTGGAGCAGGCCGCCCTGGTGCTGGCGCTCTCGATCGCCAAGGAACGTGAGCTGTCTGAGGTCGAGGGGCGCGTCCGCGGCGAGTTCCTGGGCGACCTCCTCTTCGGGACCTACGGGGATGAGGCCGCTGCCCAGAGGCGGGCGCGCCATCTCGGCTACCCGCTTCATGGCAGCCACGTCGTGATGATGGTCGACATCGACGACTTTCGCGGCTTCAACCGCGCCCGGCAGATCTCGGAGGACGCGATCCAGGCCCTCAAGCGTGAGTTTCTCCGCCGCGTCACCGCAGTGGTGCGGGCGACCTATCAGAGGGCGCTTGTGCAGGGCCGCTCAGACAGTGTGGTGGCGCTCCTGCCCATCGGCACGGAGGCCGGTGACCACCAGGTCCGCGTGCATGCGCTCGGGATGCAGGTGAAGCAGTCGATCTCGGACTGGAAGCCTGGCTTCTCAGTTTCCGTGGGATTCAGCGGGCCCACCGATGCCCCTGCCGGCGTGGCCGCCGCGCAGCGCGAGGTGATGTCGGTGATGGATTCGCTGGCGCGTTTCAAGCGCTGGGGCCAGGTCGTGGCGGTGCCGGAGCTGGGCCTGACCGGCCTGCTGGCCGCGGTCGCCGACGAGCGTCTGGTCGACTACACCCGGCGGCTCCTGGGGTCGCTGGTCGAGCATGACCGGGCGCGCAACGGCAGCCTCGTGGCCACGCTGCGTGCTTACCTCGAAACGGGCGAGCAGCAGCAGGCTGCAAAACAGCTGCGGGTGCATCCGAACACGCTTCGCTACCGGCTGGATCGGATTCGCGAGATCAGCGGTGTCGATCTCGAGGACGCCGAGACGAGGCTCAACCTGGCGGTCGCGTTGCGGGTCCAGAGCCTTTTGGGAATGTGACCACCTCATAAGCTTTCGCCGGATCCTTTGTCACCAACGCACTAGCCGAGCTCGGCCGATTCCGATAACCTCTCGATCAGTGCCCCCCACGTTGTCTTCCACACGCCTGGCCTGGGCGGGGGACCTGCCCGACGCGCGAGCTGCGTGTGGGATGGGCTTCGTCGCCACGCCAGATCGTGGCCATGACGCCATCGCCCTCGGCGTGAAGGCGCTCGCCCGGCTTGCCCATCGAGGCGGCCTCGACGCCGACGGCAAGAGCGGCGACGGTGCCGGCCTGCTCATCCAGGTTCCACACCGTCTGCTTGGAGCCGAGGTCGCGGTGGCCGTGGTCTTCGAGTGGGATGAGCGGTCGCGAGACGTGTTCGACCGCGCGGCCGCCGAATCGGGACTGGAAGCTCTCGCGTGGCGAGCGGTGCCGGTAGACAGATCGAGCCTTGGCGAGCGCGCGCTGGAGACGATGCCATCCATCTGGCACTGCCTGATCACACGCGCGGGCCTCGACCCCGACGAATGGGAAGGACGCCTTTATCTGGCGCGACGCCGGGCCGAGCTTCGTGCGGCCGGCGAAGGCGTCCGGATGTACATCCCATCGTGCTCGAGTCGCACCGTCGTCTACAAGGGCCTGATGGCCGGCACCAGGCTGGCCGACTTCTACCTCGACCTGCAGGATCCCGCGTGCGAGAGCAAGCTGGCCGTCTTCCACCAGCGCTACTCGACGAACACGATGCCGGACTGGCGGCTGGCGCAGCCCTTCCGGCTGCTCGCGCACAACGGCGAGATCAACACGATCGGCGCCAACCGCGCCTGGATGCGCGCCCGCGAGACTGAGCTCGAGCCTGACCTGCGAGGCACGATCTGGCCAGAAGGATCGGACTCGGCTTCTCTCGACAACGCGCTCGAGCTTCTCGTCCGCCGCGGCTGGGAGGTTTCCGAGGCCCTGATGAGCCTCGTGCCCGATGCCTGGGAGGGTCGCGGCGACATGGGCGCCGCCGTGCGCGACTTCTACCGCTATCAATCGACGAAGTTCGAGCCTTGGGATGGCCCGGCGGCGCTTGCCTTCAGCGACGGAAACGTGGTCGGGGCGGCCCTTGATCGCAATGGGCTAAGGCCGCTGCGCTGGCAGCGGACGCGCCATGGCCTCGTGGCCGCCGCCTCGGAGGCGGGCGTGGTGGCGATGGCCCCGGAGGACGTCGTCGAGCGCGGCCGCCTCGGGCCAGGCCAGATGCTGCTCGTCGACACCCGGGATGGCGCCATCCTGCGCGACGCTGACGCCAAGGAGCGGGCCGCCGCGCGTCACGAGTACGGCTTGCTGGCCGACCGTGCACTCGTCCCGGTCCCTCGCCGGCACATCGAGGTCGACCCGCCGGAGGACCTCTTGCGGCTCCAGAGCATCCACGGATGGGGTTTCGAGGACGTGAAGATGGTGGTCGCGGTCATGGCCGACACCGCCGCAGAGCCCGTCTACTCGATGGGCGACGACATCCCGATCGCGTCCCTCGGCCGTACGCCGCGCCGGATCTATGGCTATCTGCGCCAGCGATTCGCACAGGTGACCAACCCTGCGATCGATCCCCTGCGGGAGAAGGCAGTGATGTCCCTGCGCACCCTTCTCGGCGCGCGGTCTCGCACGCTCGAGCCAGAGGGCGGCGCCGAATCGGAGCTGAGCCGAAGGCATCATCCCGCGATACCGGGCGAGCACCGCCTCCTCGAGATCGAGTCTCCGGTGCTCGGTGCCGGCGAGCTCGCGCGCGTGCTCGAGGAGGCCACGGTGCTGGATGCCACCTGCGCCCCGGACCGTTCCCTTGCAGACGAGCTCGAGAGGCTGTGCCTCGAGGCCGGCGAGGTGCACGGCATCATCGCCCTCAGCGATCGCCGCGCCGAGCTCGACGCCACGCGCGCGCCCATCCCGATGGCACTGGCAGTCGGTGCGGTTCACGAGCATCTGCTCCGAGCCGGAATCCGGATGTCGAGTGACATCGTCGCGGTCGCCGGTGACGTCGTCGATGTGCACGACGTGGCTTGCCTGATCACGATCGGCGCCACGGCCGTCCATCCATACCTTGCGCTCGCGACTGCCGGTCCGGAGAGGGAGGCCGCCTACCGCAAAGCTCTGGAGGCTGGGCTCCTGAAGGTGATGGCGAAGATGGGCATCTCGTCTGCGGCCAGCTATCGAGGCGGACATGTGCTCGAGGCGCTCGGCCTCGGCGCCGAGGTCATGGAGAGGTGCTTCCCGGGCGTGCCCTCCCACATCGGCGGCGCCGACCTCGCCGAGCTCGACCAGATGATGCGCAAGCGCGTCGCCGAGGTGGCAGGGGCGCTGCCTGATCACGGCCGGGTGCGTTTCCGCAAAGCCGGCGAGCACCACGCATACAACCCGATCGCCGTGCGCGCTGCGCAGAAGGCAGCGCAAGAGGGCGACTCGAACGCATACGGCGAGTGGAGGCGCCTGTCGAGAATGGACGGACCGCAGTCGCTGCGAGACCTGATGACCATCTCGACCGTGAGCCCCGTCGAAGTCAACGAGGTCGAGCCCGCGGCCGTGATCGTCAAGCGTTTCGTCAGCACCGCGATGTCGCTTGGAGCTCTTTCGCCTGAGGCGCACGAGGCGCTCGCGATGGCGATGAACCAGATCGGGGCCCGGTCGAACTCCGGTGAGGGCGGCGAAGACCCTGACACCTACATCGACAGCGATATCCGGCACGACAACCGCGTGAAGCAGGTCGCGTCGGCCCGGTTCGGCGTCACACCCCGCTACCTGAAGCGTGCTGACGAGCTCGAGATCAAGATCGCGCAGGGCTCCAAACCCGGAGAGGGAGGCCAGCTGCCCGGGCTGAAGGTGACCAGCCTCATCGCGAGACTTCGCCACGCGCAGCCGGGCATGCAGCTCATCTCTCCACCTCCTCATCACGACATCTACTCGATCGAGGATCTGGCCCAGCTGATCCATGACCTCAAGACGGTGAACCCTCGCGCCCGCGTCGGCGTGAAGCTGGTGGCTGAGTCCGGGGTCGGCACCATCGCCGCCGGCGTCGTCAAGGCGCGGGCGGACTATGTGCTCGTGTCCGGGCACGATGGTGGCACCGGCGCCTCACCCCTCTCGTCGATCAAGAACGCCGGCGTTCCCTGGGAGCTGGGGCTGGCCGAGACGCAGCAGGTGCTGGTGGCGAACCGGCTGCGAGAGCGTGTGAGCCTGCGAACGGACGGTGGCCTCAGGAACGGCCGCGACATAGTCGTGGCGGCCCTCCTCGGCGCGGAAGAGTTCGGCTTCGGCACCGGCCTGCTCGTCGCACTCGGCTGCGACATGGCGCGCCAGTGCCATCTCAACACCTGCCCGACCGGCATCGCCACCCAACGCGAGGACCTGCGCGCGAAGTTCACCGGCCGGCCTGATCACGTGGTCAACCATCTGTTCCTGCTCGCCGAGGAGGTGCGTGAACACCTCGCGGCCATCGGCGCGCGCACGCTCGACGAGATCGTCGGGCGGGTCGAGCTTCTGCAGCCGGCCGACAGCTGCAAGCTCGACCTGTCTTACGTTCTGCAGCCCACCGATGCGACCCAGCCGCGGCGCAGAGCGTGGGCCCGCAACGGCGATTTGCCTGACGCCCCGCCTCCCAGTGGAAACATCGACAACTCGATGCGCACCGTCGGCGCGTCACTTGATGGCCCGGCGCGGCGGGAATATCGCGGCAGCGCCGGGCAGAGCTTCGGTGCGTTCATCGATAGCGGCATCGAGCTCACGCTCGAAGGTGAGGCGCAGGACTATGTCGGGAAGGGCATGGGCGGAGGCTCGATCGTGATCAAGGCGCCTGCGGGCGACGGTGCGACGGATCCGGTTCTGGCCGGCAACACCATCGCGTACGGGGCCACCGGTGGACAGCTGTTCATCGCCGGTCGCGCCGGCGAGCGCTTCTGCGTCCGGAACTCCGGCGCTGTTGCAGTCGTGGAGGGTGCCGGCGACCATTTCTGCGAGTACATGACGGGCGGGGTCGTGGTGTCGCTGGGCACCGTGGGATGGAATGCCGGCGCCGGGATGACTGGCGGAGTCGCTTATCTCGTCGAGTGGGGACAGCTCAACGCCGACAGCGTGATCGCACGCTCCGTTCCGCCCGAAGACGCCGAGGAGCTCCGCGCATTGGTCGCCGAGCATCACCGAAGAACGGGGTCCGTGCGGGCGGCTGCCATGCTCGCGACCTGGCCGTCATCGCTCGCCACCTTCCGCCAGGTGGTGCCGGTCGCGCCGGTAGCGCCACCACAGCCGCCGGTCGTCATGGAGCAGGAGCAGGCCCCCAAGACCGTCGCCTGAGCGCTAACTTCTGAGACGTGAACAATGCCAGCCGGCTGCTGGAGCTCCAGCGACAGGCCGAGCGCTCTTTCACGGATCGAGAGTTGCGGGCGAAGCGCGAACCCGTGGGCTGGCCAGCCTCTCTGATCATGTTTCATGTGGCGCAGTGGCGAGAGCGCCTCGCCACCGGGCTCGCGAGCTTCAAAGCTGGACTTCCTTACACGCCGCCGCCACCCGACATCGACGAGCTGAACGATGCCGAGCTGCCGCGAGGCGCGGGCCTGACGCTGAGGGAGACCGGCAAGCGAAGCGAAGAGCTGTTGGTGCAGCTCATTCACCTCAGCGAGGAGATCGGTGACCGGCCGTTCGTTTGGAGGATGACCACGACCTCGAGCGAAGCGATCATCCGCAACAGCTACCTACACCCACGCATCCACATCGCTGCGTACTACCAGGAGAACGGCGATCAAGCGGCAGCCCACGAGATCGCTGAGCAAACGGTGTCGGACCTGCGCGCGGAGGCTGGGCCCCCAGTGGTGATGGGAGCGGCGCTCTACAACCTCGCGGGTGTTCGGGTCGCGCAGCAAAAGCAAGACGAAGCCCTTGAGCTGCTCGAGCAGGGGTTGGGAATGAGGCCGGACCTGAGGGGTGCAGCGGTCGGGGATCCCGATCTGGCACCGCTGAAAGACGACCCGCGCTTCATAGCGCTGACGTCGGCCTAGATCCGGGCCGCTTCCCGGATCCTGTCGATCAGCCTCATGTTGGCGACAGACTCTTCAAGCGGGATCGCGACCTGTTTGCCGCCGATCACGCTGTCGGCAAACGACTCGACCATCAGCTGGTAAGGGTCGTCAGGATCCCGCCACGCTGTGAACGGGGTCGTCAGCGCGAAGGTCCCTTTGGGGGTCACCGCCGTCAGGCCCTGCTCTTCGGCCGACTCGAAGCTGCACCAGAGCGATGCCGTCGCGCCCGCCTTGAAATGAAGCAGGGCGCTGACGGTCAGGTCGACGCCCGTGTCGCCGGTGCGACCCTCGGCAAGCACCGTGTCCGGCTCACCAAGAATCCAGCGCGCGGCGCTGGCTGTGTAGCAGCCGACATCCATCAACGCGCCGCCGCCCAGGTCTTTGACCAGCCTGTAGTTCGAGCTGTCGTTGAGCGGGAACCCGAAGCTCGCCTGGACGTGAAGAGGCGAGGCCTCTCCTCGAAGGTCCTCCACGTACTGCCTCGTGCGCGGGTGAAAGCGGTACATGAACGCCTCCATCAGGCGGCGGCCAGATCCTGCCGCGGCGGCAGCCATCTCCTCGGCCTCGAGGGCGTTCATGGCCAGCGGCTTTTCGCAAAGAACATGCTTGCCGGCCGCGAGCGCCCGCAGCGTCCACTCCTTGTGGAGGCTGTTCACGAGCGGGATGTAGACCGCGTCGACCTCGGGGTCTTCGAGCAGTGCCTCGTAGCTCTGCGCGCAGCGCGGAATCGAATGCTGAGCGGCCATCTGCTCTGCCCTCGCCGGATCGCGGCTGGCGATAGAGACGAGGCGTCCATTGTGGGAGCTGGTGATGGCGGGGATGAGTGCTTTGCCCGCGATCGACGCCGCGCCCATGATCCCCCAGCCGATCCTGTCTCTACCTATATATGGACCTCGAGGCGCGCACCGCCGCGCGCGATCGATTCCGTCGCCGCCTCCATGACCGCAACCGTTCGCCGCGCCTCGCTAGGCGTAACCGCGAGCTTTTCGTCCCATGCCAGGTGGTCGGCCAGGTTGCGGTAGAAGCCATGCTCGTCGCGAGGCGGCAGCGCCAGCCGCTCCTCGCTCATACCTCCGGCGCCTGGCCTCGACACCACGACCTGCGCGGGGAGGTCGGCCGGGGCGGGCCGGTCCTCGACCAGCTCACCCGAGCCGCCTCGGGTGACGATCGTCTCGTGGCGCCATTCGCCGACGATCGCACCCCTGGTGCCGAGCAAATACCACTTGGGTTTCAGTGCAGCTGCGATATCCGACTGCATGAAGGTGGCCTGAGCTCCATCGCCGAAGGTGAGGTCGACCCGCACCTGGTCGGCGTTGGTCACGTCATGCCAGACGCGCTTGTGAGCGACCGCTGACAACGCGGTCACCTGCTCGCCAAACAGCTGGAGCACCCAGTCGAAGTAATGCGAGCCCCAGTCGTAGATGGTCCCGCCGGAGATCGGCTCGTGGCTGTGCCAGTAATCGCACGGGTGTGAGTACCCCCCGATGAAGGACTCCATGTAGAAGAGGGCGCCGATGCCGCCGCCCGCGACCGTGTCCCGCAGCGCGATGAAGTCAGGGTCCCAACGCCGGCTCTGGTAGACGGTCAGCACGCGCTGGTACGCGGCTGCCGCGTCCATCATCCTGTCGACCTCCTCGACCCGGATCCCGAACGGCTTCTCGCACACGACATGCTTGCCTGCGGAGAGCGCTTCGATGACCGGGCCTGCGTGTGCACTCGGTGGCGTGCCAACCACGACCAGCCCGACCTCTGGGTCTGCCAGCAGCGGCTCGAGATTGGCATGGGTGCTCACGCTGAGCTCGCGCTCGGCGGCCGACCTGCGGTCAGCGGAGACATCGCACACCGCCTGCAGCTTCAGGCCAGGAGTCGCCTGTATTGACTGCGCGTGCATTCGCCCGATGGCGCCATATCCGATCAGGCCCACACCGATGGACGGTGCCGGCTCGATCCCGGCCGCGTGCAGGGCCGCCCGATGGACAAACCTCTGCACATCGGGGTGCCCGAAGGCCGCGCCATGGCCCAGGCCCAGATGTACGAACCGTCCCTCTCCAAATCCTCGGGTATAGGCGACGACCTGATCTGTGAAGCGCCAGCTGGCTCGCATCAGAACGTCAGCGCCGGCAGGAGGACCTTCGGAAAGGTAGAGCTCGTCCTCGAGCACGATCTCGGCAGGCAGTCGTTCCGTGAGGGGGTGCCCGGCCACCGTCCTCAC
Organism: Chloroflexota bacterium; assembly: GCA_005881025.1. Lineage (GTDB taxonomy): Bacteria > Chloroflexota > Dormibacteria > Dormibacterales > Dormibacteraceae > CF-54. Next base: position 16,791 of record VBFO01000026.1, read on the forward strand.
GACCAGCTCGGTCACGGGGCCCGGGCCACCTGCGGTCCAACCGGCCATCCCCGCCACCGACGGATCCTGCGACCAGGTCGCGAGTGTGCCGTGGAGAAGGATCACGCCGCCTCCTCGACGCACGAAATCGACCAGTTGCTCGGCCTGCGACGCTTCCAGGGGAACATCGCTCGCGGCGATGACCACCTTTGCGCGCTCGGCGTTGGCAGCACCGAAGTCCGAGATGACCTCGAGCTCGAAGTGATGGGTCAGGTCCAGCGCGTGCAAGAGCGGTCGGGCGGTGTGCTCGTAGTCGTGCTCACGACCGGCCAGCACGGCGAGCAGCGGGATCCTGGGTCGCGACATCGGCCTAAGGGTACGGGACGCTAGGTCGCGATCTTCCTGAGGACGTCCCGCGTGAGGCTGGCTGTCCTCTCCCACGAGAAGGCGGCGGCCCGCTCCCTTCCCGCCGCGCTCAGCCGTTCACGTAGTTCTTCGTCAGTAAGGGCATGCTCCAGCGCGACCTCGATCGCACCCACGTCCTCAGGGTCGACCAGCAAGGCGGCGTCGCCGGCGAGCTCGGGAAGTGCGCCGGTGTTGCCGGCCACGCACGGCACCCCGTGCGCCATCGCCTCCAGCAGCGGGAGGCCGAAGCCCTCGTACAGACTCGGGAAAGCAAGCGCTCCGGCGGCTTCATAGAGGGCGCTGAGCGTTCGATCATCGACGTGTCCCAGGTAGCGAACGCCTGGCTCGGCCCGGATGCGATTGAGGGTGTCACCGTAGGCCCAGCCGGGGCGACCGGCGATCACGAGGGGTGGCGCGCCGCCTTTGCGCTCGCGGAGCCGCCGATAGGCCGCCAGAAGGCGCGGGTAGTTCTTGCGTGGCTCGACGGTGCCGACTGCGAGGATGAAACCGGGCTCAACCGCGGCCGGCAGCGGCCCGGCCTCGACCGCGCGACTGACACCCAGCGGCACCACCGCGAGCTTCCGATCGAGGCCTGGAATCGGGTAGCAGTCGAGCAGGTCCTGCCGCGTCTTCTGGGAGATCACCAGCACTGCCGCCGCCTGGCGCAGCGACGGCGCGAGGATCGAGCCCATGTAGGCTCGCTGCTGCCAGGGCACCTCCGCGGGCCGAAGCTTGAAGGCGAGGTCGTAGACGAAGACCGCCGCCGGCGGTGCGCCGGCGCGGCGCATCGGCGGGCTTGGCCAGTACGGATAGAGGATGGCGTCACCGCCCAGCTGGCCTTCGATGATGGGGAGCCAGCGCAGCTTCAACGCGAGCTCGTGCCGGTAAGGCGCGAGCACCGCCTCGCAGTCAAGCTCGCGCAGGCTCGGCGGCCGCTCCCGGCTGCACAGCAGCGTGTAGGCGTCACCGTCCCGATCGGCGACGAGAGCGCGCGCCAGCTCGGTGGCAACCGTGACCATGCCCACGCGCGGGCGCCAGCAGGCTGTGACGTCGATCGCGAACCTGGCCACGACTCGACTTTAGAGTTTGCGGTTCTTCTAGGTCTGGACCGACCGGATCGCAAAGACGCAATCGATATCGCGGGTGAGGGCAAGCCCTCCCCCGCGGGACCCCCTCCCGTTTTCAGGGGGTTGGAGTAGGTAGGTAGTGGCGCGCGAAGTGACGGCCGGAGTAAATCCGGCCTACAGCTCCACTTAGCTCGACTACGTCTGGACTGACCGGATGGCAAACACGCAGTCGAATGTGCCCGACACGCAGCCGCACTCGACCTCTTCCACGTACCAGTCGTTGGCGAGCCCGGCCCAGCGCAGGATCGCCTCGAGGCTCGCGATCCAAACGTGACACGACTTCACGCTCTTGATGCGGCCGAGGGCGAACATGTTGGAGAAGTTCACCATCCAGAACTGGTCCTCATCCACCTGCAGCGATGCATGGGTGTGCTCGCCGCGGACGTTGTCCATCGCGTCGGTGAAAGCAGAGACCACCCCGATCAGCTTTCGCCGGCGTCCGGGCACCAGCCTCCGCACGCCTGGTATCGCGTGCCGCCCTTCCGCCAGCCACCGCTCGGTCGCGCGCCGGCCCCACGCCCTGATCTGGTCCTCGGCCTCGGGGCCGTAGACGACCTCGAACGCCTCGTTCATCCTGCTCAAGTAGTCCACGGGCGTACCCAGCTGCTCGTCATTGGGCGGATCGTGGTCCGCGTACTGCTGGAAGCCGGCCGTATACGCAAGCTCGTGCCAGCGATCGCGCGACACCTCGCGCGCGACATGTATGTAGTTGGCCATGTAGGAGTTGAGGATGAAGCGCCCTCTCGCGCGAGCAGGCCTGACGCCCATGAGCTCCAGGGTGCGCACGGCGGACGAGGAGCCGGACCCGGAGCTAGGCGTCGGCGGTGGCGAACCGGAAACCATCGGCGGCGACACGCGCTGCATCGGCGGGAGCGTCTCCACCGGCTGTATCCCACCTCCGCCTGCCATCACCGCCGGCGACGACTGGGGGGTCCTCGTCACCGCCACGTCACTGGAGGTGATGGCCTGCCGGCTGGTGATCGGGGCAGAGCCAGCCGGAGGAACCGTGGCGGTGGTCGAGCCGGAGGCGCTCGCCCTGCGCTGGGGCAGCTTAGCCATCTGGCTGAGGAGGTCTCGCACGGTCTGGGGCCTGTCGTTCGGATCCTTGGCGAGGACCCGCGTCAGCAGCTGGTCCAGCTCGTCCGGCAGGTTGGAGTTGATGGACACCACCGATGGGATCGGGGAGTTGACGGTGGAGTACGCGACCTCCATCCGGTTCGCGCCCGTGTACGGAAGGCGCCCGGTGAGCATCTCAAAGGTCAGGACGCCCATCGCGTAGATGTCGGCGCGGCGGTCGACGTCGTGTCCCATGACCTGCTCTGGCGCCATGTAGCCGGGCGTGCCGATCGCGAGACCGATCGTGGTCAGGTGGGTCGGCTGGCCGGCGCCTCGCGCCAGCCCGAAGTCCGCGAGCAGGGCGCGGCCGTCCGTATGTATCAGCACGTTCGTGGGCTTGAGGTCGCGATGGACGATCCCGGCGTCGTGGGCGTGCTGAAGCCCGTCACCGATCTCGCGCAGGTAGCGCCACGCGCTGAGGGTGTCGAGTGGTCCGCGTTTCAGGATGTCACGGAGGGTTCCGCCGCGGATCAGCGGCATCGTCAGGTACGCCACGCCGTCGGCCAGCTCGAAGTCATAGATGGTGAGGATGTTGGGATGGTCGAGCTTGGCCAGCGTCTTGGCCTCCGCCTCGAAACGCTTGACGAAGCCCTCGTCCTGCAGCAGCTCAGGTGACAGCGCCTTGAGCGCCACCTCACGCCCGAGCGGTTGCTGCACCGCGCGGTAGACGACGGCCATGCCGCCTCCACCGAGGCGCTCGACGATCTCGTACGAGCCGAGCCTGGTGCCGGTGAGGTCCTTCATGCCTCAGCCTTGTGAACCGCCAGCCGGTCGACGACGCTGGTCAGGTCGGTGAGCTTGAAGGGTTTGCTCAACACTTCGTCCGCGCCTGCGGCCAGGAAGCGCTCGCGGTCGCTCGCCATCGAGTGAGCGCTCGCGATCACAATCGCCAGGCCGGGCTTCTGCGCCTTGATCTGGCGCATGGCCTCGAGCCCGTCCATGCCCGGCATGGCGACGTCCATCAGGATCATGTCGGGTGCGCCGGCGGGGCCCAGGGCGATGTTGACTGCCTCCTGTCCGTCGGAGGCGGTGAGCACCTTGTGGCCCGCCTTCTCCAGGACGCGCCGGCACAGCCGCTGAGCGACCTCGTTGTCGTCGGCAACCAGCACCGTCACCGATCGCCCTCCGGATCCGATCTCAGGCATGCCGGAGCTGGGCGGCAGGTGCCACCGTTTCGGGCGCGAGCGGGATCGTGAAGTGGAATGCGGATCCGTGGCCGAGCGCGCTTTCGATCCAGATCTTGCCGCCGTGCATCTCCACGATCTGCTTAACGATCGTGAGCCCGAGGCCAGTCCCGGCGATCGATTGGGCGGCTCCGCTGCGAACGCGGCGGAAGCGCTCGAAAACATGCCCGATCTCATCAGGCGGGATGCCCAGGCCGGTGTCGGCGACGGTGATCAGGGCGTAGGCGCCCTCGGCGCGGCTCGAGAGGGTGACCGTCCCGCCCTCCGGCGAGTACTTCACAGCGTTGTTCACGAGGTTGCTGACGACCTGCACGAGCCGGTCGCGATCGCCGGTCACGATCGGCAGCCGTGGGTCCAGGTCGGACTTGAACTCGACCAGGTTGGACGACGACGCCCTGGCGATCGTATCGCTCAGGACCTCGTTGACATCGACGTCCGCGGACCGCATGGTCATGCGGCCCGACTCCATGCGGTCGAGGTCGAGCATGTCACCGATCAATCTGTTGACGCGCTCGGCGTCGTTGAAGATGTAACCGCCGTACGCGCGTAGCTCATCGGGCTCGAGGCCGCCGTCGCGGATGAGCTCGCTGAACCCCTGGATCCCGGTCAAAGCGGTGCGGAACTCGTGGGAGACGATGGACAGGAACTCGGTCTTCGCACGGTCGAGCTTCTCGAGGTCGGTGTTAGCGCTCCGCTGCGCTTCGAGCGCTTCGGCCAGCTTGTCCTGAGTCTCGCGAACCCTGGTCACGTCCTCGACCATCAGCAGCACGTGCTCGGGTTTCCCGCGCTCGTCCGGGATCGAGGTCGCCGTCATCTGCAACCACAGCCAACGCCCGCCGCCTGTCGCCGCCCTCACCTGCACGCTGCCGCCATCGCTCAGACCGGCAAGGAGCGGGGCGAGGCTCGCCCGACCGGCTGCGAGGTCATAGGCGCGCAGCAGCTCGGGCCAGGCCTGTGTGCGCAGCGTCTCGAGGTCGTGCTCGAGCATCTCCAGCAGCGCGGCGTTGGCCTCAAGCAGGTCGCCTTCTGCGCTGACGCGGGCGATCCCGATGGGCGCGTGCTCGAAGATCGCCCGATGGTCGGCCTCGCTGCGCTGCAAGGTCTGGGCCGTCTGGGCGCGCCGGATGAACTGACCGACCTCCGCGCCGACAGTGGTCAGCATGGTCATGACCGCGTCGTCGACAGCTTGCGGATGCCTGGCGAAGAGTGCGATCACGCCATTGACGTCGCGACCGGCGACCACGGGGAACGCGACAGCCTCGGTGAGGCCTGCATGCCAGGCGGCCGAGCCGAGGGCCGGCTCCGATTGCGGTGACACCGCGGTGTTGACGGCCGGGACACCGGCAAGCCGCGCCCGGCCCAGGAGGCCGTCGTTGGGTGGAAGGCCGATCGCCCGGCAGGTGCGCTCAAAGTCTGCGAGCTCGGGGTCGTCGCCCTGCCAGGACTGCGCGAGCTTGAGCTCCTGACGGTCTGCGTCGAGCGACCAGAACTGAGCCACATCCCGGCCGAGCCTGGCCCCCAGAGCGCTCAGGACCGAAGGAGCCGCCTGGTCCCAGGTCGCGCTGGTCGCGACCGCGTGCCGGACTGCCACCAGCGCGTCATTGACCGCCTCGGAGCGTCTGGTCTCGGAGATGTCGCTCTCCTGGACCAGGACGAGCTGCGGCTCTTCGTGGTCGTGGCGCACCGCCAGCAGGGCGAGCGATACCGGCACATGGGTGCCGTCAGCCCGGATCTGGACGATCTCGCCCTCCCAGCGCGCGCTCGAGCTGCGGGCGTGGTCGAGGCCCTCCTGCAAGATCGGAGCCGATTCCGGGGCCGTGACCGACAGCAGGCTGGTCTGTGCAAGGTCCAATTTGCTCCGCCCGAGGATCGTGCCCAGGCCATCGTTCACCAGCACCCAGCGTCCCGTCGAGTCAGCAAGGCCCAGGCCGACGGGCGCTGATTCAACCGCGACTTTGAGCATCTCCTCGCTTTGATGCAGGTCGTCGGCCTCTCGTCGGGCTGAAACCGCCGACGCGGTCGTGCGCCTCAGGCTCTCGAAGACAACCCCGGCGACCACGACCAGCACGGCCAGGGCGACGAGGAAGGCGGGCTGCTTCCACTCGGTGGGGAGCAGTCCCGCGCCGAGTGCAGTGACACCGAAGGCCAGGACCAGGAGGGTGGCGGCGAACGGCGCAAAGCCACGTACCAACCCCGGCGACGGCTCCGGCGACGGCCGCTGTGACGGGTCTGGCGACACCTTTTCTCCCTCACCCCCCCTCGCGGGGCTTGCGGTGCGCAGGGCCTGAATTTTATCGGCCGGCCGATCCGGTGAGCCCCGGTTAGCCGTCCGCTTTCCGCGCTCCCAGCCATTCGCGCCCAAATCCCCGGGCCTTGCCCGCGAGTGCCGGCAGCGGCGGCTTTCGGGCGGTGGTGCTGGCCCGCGAGTGCCGGCAGCGGCGGGTTTGCACCCGGCGCGCTTTCGGCGGGAGCCGACTCCTTGACCCCAAGGCGCGAGCTAGCCCCATTCGGCCCGATGGTCGCCACCAAGATTGCTAAGCTGCCCCAGAGCCCACAAGTTGACGTCGCTGAACTCGCCCCTCCAAGGACTCGGCCTCAGCCGCCGCGTCTACCCGTTCCTGGGCCTCGGGATCGTCGGCATGGTCACCATCCGCGGGCTTGGCGGGGTCATCACCTCGCCCGAGCTGGCAGCAGCGGTCGTGATCGGCGTCCTCCTGGTCATGGCTCCGCTCGCCCCAGTCCAGCTCCTGCCGTCCGGACGCCTTGTGGCCGCGATCCCGGTCGCGCTCGGATTCGGTCTGGCGGCCTATCCCCTTTGGGCCTCGGGGACAACCGTGGGGATCGCGGCCTCGGTGGCGCTGGCCGCTGTCGGCTGCTCCCTGATCCTCGTCCCGTGGGACCGCGTCCCGCGCTCCCTCCACGCCATCTCACCCATCGGCGGCCTGCTGCTCGCCCTCTTCGTCGAAGCTCAGTACGGATCCAGCGTCCTCCACGCCTTCCCCTTCGTCCTCCTGCCGTTGCTCTTCCTGGCCCTCTACTTCACGAACTTCGAGTTCGCCCTCGGCGCCGCGCTCGCGGTCATCAACATCGTCGTGGTCGCCATCCAGAACCCCGACGCGACCGACTCGGGCCAGGCCCTCATCGCGGCCCTGACCCTGGTCGGGCTGGGGCTGCTGGTCAGGAGAGTCGTCGCCGACCTGCAGACAAGCCGCGCGGAGGCGGCCGCCGCCGAAGCCGCCAAGTCCGAGCTGCTCGCCAGCCTCGGCGTCCGCAATGAGCAGCTGCAGGACATGACGCGCATGAAGTCAGAGTTCCTCGCGAGCATGAGCCACGAGATCCGCACGCCGATGAACGGCGTCATCGGGATGACAGGCCTTTTGCTCGGAACCGAGCTCTCGAGCGAGCAGCGCGACTACGTGGAGACCATCCGCACCTCAGGAGACACTCTCCTGGAGATCATCAACGACATCCTCGATTTCTCGAAGATCGAGGCCGGCCGCGTGCGCATGGAGTCAGTCGACTTCAGCCCCAAGCACGTGACCGAGGAGGCTGTCGAGCTGTTTGGAGAGGCGGCGGCCAACAAGGGTATCGAGCTGATCCTCGATGTCGAGGCCGACATTCCGCCGCAGGTGGTCGGAGACCCCGGACGTTTGCGGCAGGTCCTGCTGAACCTCGTCGGCAACGCGGTGAAGTTCACCGACGCGGGTGAGGTGGTGGTGCGCGTGCTGCGCCTCGAGGCAAAAGGACCGGGCGTCCTCCTCAGGTTCGAGGTCTCCGACACCGGTATCGGCCTGAGCGAGGACGAGAAGGCGCAGGTCTTCGCCACCTACTCGCAGGTCGACAGCTCGACCACCCGCCGGCATGGAGGCACCGGGCTCGGGCTGGCAATCGCTCGCATGCTCACCCAGCTCATGGGCGGAGAGATCGGCGTTGAGAGCAACAAGGCAGCCGGCAGCCGCTTCTGGTTCACGGCGATGTTCCGAGAGTCGACGATCAAAAGCGACGTCTCATCGCCGATCAGCCTGGTCGGGACTGCTGTCGCAATCGTCGACGACAACCGCACCAACCGAACCATCCTCGAGCGTTACCTCGATTCGTGGGGTATGCGCCAGCGCAGCTTTGAGGGCGGGATGGAGGCGCTGCGCGAGATGCGGCGGGCGCAGGACGACGATCAGTTCGATGTTGCGATTGTCGACATGATGATGCCAGGCATGGACGGTCGAGCCCTCGCGGCGGAAATTCGCCGCGATAAGTCTCTGATGGACATGGTCGTGGTCCTGCTCACTTCCGCGGGCCATTCGGAGCAGCCGGTGCCGGGGGTCGATATCGAGCTCGTTAAACCGGTGAGGCCATCACAGCTTTTCGATGTGCTGCACACGCTGCTGGCGGCGAAGCCCGAACGCGCGCGCATGGCG
>VBFO01000133.1 GCA_005881025.1 Chloroflexota bacterium
AGGGCGAGGATGACGAAGAACAGTGGGTAGGCCTGGGCTCCGGATTTGGTCAGGAAGATGGCCTGGGCGCCGTTGAAGGCGGTGTACATCGCCAGGCCGAGGACCGCGGCGAACCCGGCGACCTGCAGGGTGCGGCCGAGCTCGGTGCGCCTTACATGCAGGAACCGGGCGAGCAGGGCATGGAGCGCCACCACGGGGATTATCCGGGTCTCACCAGATTGCACACAAAGTGCGCAAATTTCCGGCGTTTAACGTCGGATTGCGCGCAATCTCGAGACTGGTCAGGCGGCCAGGGCGTTTCGCACCGCGTTGATGACCAGGTCGGGCGTGTCGAAGATGTCTCCGGCCGTGAAGCGCAGGAGCCGAACGCCGGCGTCGAGCAGCCGGTTCTGCCGGCGGTTGTCCTCGACGAGGTGTTCGCGATGCGTGCCGCCGTCGTACTCGAGGCCGAGGCGCTGGTCTCGATAGAAGAGGTCCGGGCGGCCCACGAAACGATGGAGCCCGTCCCGAATTGTCACCTGTGCGGCCGGCCGCGGCAAACCGCCGAGCACCAGCAGCACTCGCAGCCGGGTTTCCATCGCTGACTCGGACGCCGGCTCCACATATTCGAGCGCCCTGCGCAGCATGCGCACTCCGTGGCTACCTGCGCGCTGCTCGACCGAGGCCGATAAGCCCTCTCTGCTGACCAACCGAGCGTGCAGCGCCATATCCGCAATGACGACCGCCTCGGTCAGCGAGAGTCTGACGCACAGGTCGCGCAGCGTCCTGGCCGGTGAAGTGACTCGATAGCCTCGCGCCTTCACTACCTCACCTCTCTCCAAGGTGCATCGCCGTACGGCCATTCCGGAGCGCGCCGAGACGCCGCACCCGGCCGGCACCGTTATCTCGATCGGACTGCACGGGTCGACGTCCAGCCCGTGAAGCCAGGCTGCGGTGAATCCAGAGAACGCAGACCCCTCCGGCATGCGCCGGCTGGCCGCCTCGATCTTGAGCTCAGGGCTGTCAGAGACATGTGTGAAGGCGTAAGTCCCTGGCCCGACCCGACGCCAGCTCGACCCACGGAGGTGCGAGAGCCTAACCCCGTGTCGCGAAGCGTCGGCGAGAGTGAACGGACCTTGCGTCAGCGCTCCTGGAACTCGTGCCCTGCGACCCACGCGATGAAGATCGGGCCTCGAGGACGCACAGGCAACCCCGCCTGTTAAGACGGCGCGCTACCGCGATTGCATGCAAACAGATGGAATTTCAAAGATTTAGCGTTCGAATGCACGCAAAAGGTGCGAGAGCGGGCGGGCCTTAGGTTTGCTGGACGCTCGCGATCTTCTCCAGCGCCGCGATCCGCTCCTCGATCGGCGGATGCGTGTCGAACAGGTGGTTGAAGAAGCGCCCGTGGTGCTCCTCCGGGTTGTCGATCATCATCGCGGCGACCGCGTGATTGAAACGCTCGGGCGGCTTGTCGTTGGCCGCGATCTTCTTCAGCGCGCCGATCAGCCCGACCGGGTTTCGCGTCAGCTCCACCCCACTGACGTCCGCCAGCGACTCCCGGTCGCGCGACAGCGCCAGCTGCATCAGCGGCCCGACCAGGAACGCAATCAGCGTGAAGATGATGCCGATCGCGAAGATCACCAGCACCGCCTGGCCGGAGTTGCGACCGCCGCCGCGAAAGTTCATGCGGAGGGCGCCACGCCAGAAAACGCTGGAGATGATCGCCGCCAGACCGATCATCGTGGTCACGATCAGCAGCAAACGCACGTCGTAGTTCTTGATGTGGCTCATCTCGTGCGACAGCACGCCCTCGAGCTCCTCGCGATTCATGATCTGGAGCAGGCCGCTCGTCACCGTCACCGCCGCATGCTGTGGATTGCGCCCGGTCGCGAATGCGTTCGGGCTCGGGTCATCGATGACGTACACCTTCGGCATCGGCAGCCCGTCGCCGATCGCCAGCGTCTGCACGATGTTGTAGAGCTGCTGGTACTGACCCGGGTCCGCCTCGCGCGCGCCCATCGCGGACAGCACGGTGGAAGCGCCGAGGAAGTACGCATACAGAGCGGCCAGGACCCCGAGCAGGCCCAGCACCACCGCCCCGCCAATCGCCCCCGCCACGCTGCCGGCACCGAGCTCGCCGATGACAAATCCCGCCAGCAGCCACACGGCCAGGAAGGCGACGATCACGATCACGCTCTTGCGCTTGTTGCGGGCGATCTGGTGATACATGACCGCTACGAATACTAGGAGGAGGCGGGCGGTCGCCTCTGGCTGACAGCCTGCCGCGCGGCCGCCGCCGCCCACCGGCCCCAGATCTGCGCCCACACCAGCCCGTTCGCGAAGGCCGGGATCTCGTCCGCGTGATGCTTCATGTGGTAGGACCACATCGCGCGGTGGCGCTCGTACAGCATCCGGCTCTCCGCCTGCCGGACCGCCGCGCCCTTGTGGTGGATCGCGCTCGCGCTCGGCAGGTAGAACACCTTCCAGCCACCCAGCTTCAGCCGGTAGCAGAGATCGAGATCCTCGCCGAACATGAAATACCGCGGATCGAAGAACCCGACCGTCCATCTCATGCACCTCGGTGTCGGGCATGTGGCCCATGTTGTGCCGGCCGAACACTCGGCTCTTCGGAAACAGCCTGCTCAGCCCGACCGTCCGATAGAACAGGGTTCTCGGCACCGGGAACGAGCGGCGCGCGTCAGGGTCGTTGCGGCCGTCTGGATACAGCAGCCGCGGTCCCACCACCGCCGCGTCCTGGCGCGTGATGAGGAAGTCGGCCATGCGGCCGATGGCCTGCGGGTTGACTGTCACATCCGGGTTGAGCAGCAGCACGAACCGTCCCTGGCAGCGCTCCAGTCCCACGTTGTTGGCGCGGCCGAAGCCGAGGTTGCGCTGCTGCGCCAGCACCGTCGCTTGCGGAAACTCTGATGCGACCGCCGCCGGCGAGCCGTCAGTGGAGGCGTTGTCCACCACCACCGCCTCCACCGGCACGTCAGCGTGCGCGTAGAAGGCCTCCAGGCACTTCAGGAGCAGCCCTTTGACGTTGTAGCTGACGATCAGCGCGGAGACGACAGGTTTCGGTGCGGGCATGCTCGCTCGTGATTATCCAACGGTTAACGCAACCAGGAGTTTCGAGGGGAGTTCACAGGGCCACCGACTAGAATCCGGTGGATTGTGCTGACCGGCGGGCGCTTGGACCTGCGCAGGCGCCTCGATCAGGTCCTGCGAAGCCGGCTGGTGCGGCAGAACATCATCGTCTTCGTGGGCGGGCTGGTCGCAGGGATCGGCGGCTTCGTCTATCACGCGATAGCGGGCCGCGTGCTCGGTCCCACCGTCTACAGCCAGGTCGCCTTCCTGATCGCCCTCTACGCGGTCGGAATGGCCCCGGCGCTGATCCTCATCGTCGTCCTCGCCCGCTACACGGCGACTCTGGCCGCGCGCGGGGACGCGGGCGTGCGCACCCTGATGACCCGGACCAGCCGCCTGGTCGCCATCCCCTGCCTGGTCCTCATCCTGGTCACGACCCTGCTCGCCCGCCCGATCGCCACCTTTGAGCACCTCGGCTCGACCATCCCCATCCTCATCCTCGGTTTTTCGATCGCGCTCATCTGGCAGGTGGCGATACCCCGCGGCATCCTTCAGGGCCTCCAGCGCTTCACCGCCCTCTCGCTCAACCTCTCGCTGGAGCTGGTCGTGCGCACTGTCGTCGTGTTCGGGCTGCTGGTCGCCAACTACGCGGTCTCAGGCGCGATGGCGGCTGTGTTCCTGGGGCTGATGTTCGCGTTCGCGCTGGGGATCTTCACCCTGCGCGACCACCTGCGCGGCACCGGCACGCGGGTGCGGCTGCGCGTGATGGCGGGCTTCTCGGTCACGGCCGCGTTCGGGATCATCGGCGTGCAGATCCTCTACAACCAGGACGTCATCCTCGCCGTCCACTACCTGCCCGCCCACGACGGCGGGATCTACGGCGGCCTGAACAAGATCGGGACCATCCTCTTCTTCCTGACCTTGAGCGTCAGCCAGGTCCTCTTCCCGCGCGTGGTCGAGGCGGTGGCCAAGGAGGAACACCCGGGCCGCATCCTTCTCTCCTCAGCGGGCATCCTCACCCTGCTCGGAGCCGGGGCGCTGCTCGTCTTCCTCGTCCTGCCCGGCGTGGTGGTCGGAGTCCTGTTCGGCCGCACCTTTGACGACGCCATTCCTTATGTGTTCGCCGTGGGCGTGATCGGGCTGGCGCTGTCCCTGGACAACCTGCTCGTCCAGTTCTTCATGGCGGTGCACGACCGCGTGTTCCTCCCCATCCTCGCCGCGGGCGTGATCGCCGAGGGCGGCCTCATCGTCGCCCGCCACGGCAGCGTCGGCGAGGTGGTGGCGGATGTGCTCGTCTCGCTGCTCGGCCTGCTGGTGCTGTTGAGCGTGCGGTGCTACCTGCTCCTGCCCACGCTGCACGCCGAAAGCCTGGTCGAGCCCGAGCCGGCGGTCGGCTAGCAGGCAACCTGTAAACTGGTCCGGTTGTGCGCATCGTAGTCAAGGACCCCGAGGAGTTCGAGCAGGCGCTTCGGGAGTTCCGCCGCAAGGTGCAGGAGCAGGGGCTCGTGCGCGAGATGCGGCGCCGTTCGCACTACGTCCCGCCGGCCGAGGCTCGCAAGATCAAGAGCCTTCGCGCCCGGCGCCGCCGCACCCGCTAGCCCACCCCAATCCCCGCGTTTGTGCGCAAAAGCAGGTAATTCCGCGCGGATAACGTGTTTTTGTGCGCAAAAACTAAAGTCCCGCCACCCCTGCGGGCCGCGGGACTTTAATAAAGATGCTCGGCAACGACCTACTCTCCCATCGGGTTACCCCGACAGTACCATCGGCGCTGGAGGGCTTAACTACCGTGTTCGGAATGGGAACGGGTGTCTCCCCTCCGCCATGGTCACCGAACCAGCAAATTATACCGGCTACTCCAGAACGTCAGGCCTCACCGCCCGCGCGACGGCGATCACCGCGAAGCCCAGCGCGAAGACTCCAACCACCACCAGGCAGTGGGTCAGATCGACGGGTATGAGCGGCGACGCGAAGGCCGGCCGGGCGCGGTGCGTGGGCTCGAGCAGGTTCAGGAGCACGTTCAGGTTCGCGCCCAGCTGGTAGGTGCTGATGTCCATCCACGGGTGCTGATGCCCGGTCGCCCGCACGGCCAGTTGCTCGAGGATGTTCGTGAAGTTGTCGGCCGGAAAAAACGCCAGGGACGCGGCCATCGCAAACGCCAGCGAGCGCCCGATGCCGGCCGCCGCCGCGGCCATGAGGATCGCCATGCCCATGCTGATCCCCTGGACCAGCGCCCAGCGGCCGAAGTCCGCCCAGAACGCGTTCGAGAAGCTCTGCACGGGATCGAGGTTGCCGTGCAGGCTCGTGACCAGCGCGGCCAGGATCGCAAAGGCGAGCACTATGAAGCCCGCCAGGAGCGCGACGCCGATGATCGCCAGCGTCAGCATCTTCGCGAGCAGCAGCTGCAGCCGGCCGGTGCCGCGCGCGTACAGGATCCGGATGGTGCCGGACGAGTACTCCATCGCAATGAGCCGTGATCCGATGATCAGCAGGAAGATGCCCGAGCCGATCTGAAACAGGGTGCCGAACACCTCGAGCTCGTTGTAAGCCCAGCCGGTCGGGTCGGAATTCAGCTGGGACTTGAGACCTTCGGCGCCCGAGACGGCCAGCGTGATCACGCCCAGCATGACCAGGGCTCCCAAGAGCATCAGCCAGAAGCTGAGCTGCCTCGAGACCTTGCGCACCTCTCCGCCCACCGCGCCGAAGAAACGTGGACGCAGCGCAACCGCTGTCATTTGACCGGATCCTCGGTGAGGGTCAGGAAGATTTCCTCCAGGTCGCGGTGCCGCGCGCTCACCGCGTCAGGGGTGAATCCGTTGTCGACCAGGAACTTGATCAGGGATCGCCCACGTCCGTCGGGCGCAGCTGTGATCACGAGCCCGTCCTCCGAGCGCGCCTCGCCTCCCCACTGCTGGCGCTTCAGTGCGGCGACGAGCTCGTCGGGCTGATCCACCTTGACCTCGAACTCCCCTCCGTCCTGAAGCAGCTCCGCCACCGGCGCCAGGCGCACGAGCCGCCCGTGGTTGATGATCGCGACGCGGGTGCAGATCTGCTGCACCTCGCTCAGCACGTGGCTGGAGATGAAGACGGTCTTGCCCTCGGCGGCCAGGTTGCGCAGGAGGTCGCGCATCTCGACGATGCCGGCGGGGTCCAGCCCGTTGGCGGGCTCGTCGAGGATCAGAAGCTCCGGATTGTTGAGCAGAGCGATCCCCAGGCCCAGGCGCTGCTTCATTCCCATCGAGTACGTGCGCACGCGGTCTCGGTCGCGGCCCTTCAGGCCGACGATCTCGAGCACCTCGTCGATGCGCTTCTCGCTCACCCGGCCGAGCTGGCTGCCGATCACGCGCAGGTTGTCGCGGCCGGAGAGGTAGCCGTACAGGGCCGGCGACTCGACGAGCGCCCCCACACGCGGCAGGACCTCGCTTCTGTGGCGGCGGACGTCGAGGCCCAGGATCTCGACCGATCCGTTGGTGGGGGCGATCAGGCCGAGGGCCATCCTGATCGTGGTCGTCTTGCCCGCCCCGTTCGGGCCGAGGAATCCGAAGAGCTCGGCCCGCTCGACCTCGAGATCCAGCCGGTCCACGGCCAGCCGGGATCCATAGGACTTGGAGAGCGCCCGGGTTTGCAGCGCAGCCACAGTCACCTTCTACACAGCACCGCCCGCTGCGGTTTTATGACGGGGATGGAGAGGGCGACGGCGAGGGCGAAGGCGAGGCCGACGGGGACGGGCTCGGCGATGCGCTCGGGCTCGCCTTGGGGCTCGGCGAAGCGTGGTGTACCGGAGCCGAGCCGGTCGCCGGCTCCGGGGCGGCCGGCGGCGTGGCCAGAGAGGCGACCAGCAGCACGCCGAGCGCGATGAGCCCGGCCACGGCCGGGACGCCCAGGAGCGTGGTGCCGAAGGCCGGCCAGGCGCCCGTGCTCTGGGCCGACCGCTTGTAGGCCCGCCGCAGCGGCGTCAGGTGGATGCCTTCCGCCGAGGCGCTGGCCCAGGGCGCATTGGCGTAGACGGAGGCCTGAAACACAAGCAGAAAGGAAAGCGCGGCGGTCGACATCGACGGCGCCCGGATCAGCATCGCGATCGCGGCGACGAAACCGGCCACCGAGAGCAGGACCTCGATCGAAGCCGACCGCAGGACCTGGAACCAGGTCGCCTCACCCTCCTTGGACTTGGGCGTGCGCAGGAACGCGGTGTGGAAACGGAGGAGGCCGCGGACGCAAGCCAGCGTGACGACCCAGCTGAGCGCAAACCACACCTGCAGGCCCGCGATGGCGTCGCGCCACGTGCACCTGGTCTTCAGCTTCATCGCCCACACCGCGCGCAGCAGGCCCGTGGCCAGGAACGCCACCGGGAGGCCGAGGATGGCACCGGTCATGGTGCGGATGGGCAGCTGGTGGTGGAAGGCCGTCGCGAACGCGGTCGCTAGCAGGAGGAGGGTGAAGCACGCCATCAAAGGATCCCCGAACCACTGG
>VBFO01000027.1 GCA_005881025.1 Chloroflexota bacterium
GAGCGCATATAAGCCTCGACCCGCTTGGCGGGGGACGTCATGTGGCAGCCTCCGCTGTCGACCGGCACCGTACCACCCCCACCCTCGCCTGACTTGTTGAAGTCGTAGCTGCCGGCGCCAAGCGTGCTGGGAAGGGACGTGCCCACACTGCGGCACTCGAGCTGCAGCACCGACGACTTGAACTTGAACGTGCATTCGCTGCCGAAGGCGTCCGGGGTGATCGCGGTGTCTGGCTGCAGGATCGTGCAGGCGGTCGGGGTCGTGGTGTTCCCGTTCGAGTTGGTAGTGACGTATGGGTGCGACCATCCCCAGGCCGAGGTGCCGGACACGACCATGAGCATCAGCACGCCCGCGGTGCCCGCACCGGCGAGCCTGATGCCGCCACCGCGCGCCTGATCCGCGACCAGACGGCCCTTGGCCTGCGACAAGCCCCACCCGGCGGCGGCCGCCAGCGGCGCGCCGATGATCGACAGACCAAGCAACGCCACTGACGTCCAACCCAGCGATGGACCCCAACGGTCGCGAGCTGCGAGGCCGAGGGCCGCAGCAAGTGACGTCGACATCACCAGTGCAAACACGATGCCCACCGCCAACCAGAGCCAGCGGTCACCGTCCGCCATGTCAGGGACGAACAGGTTGTAGACAGCTCCAACGATCACACCGATGAAGCCGAGCGCAGCACCGGCCCACAGCGCGACCACTCCCCACACCGGAAATCCACCATGTGGCGCAGCCGGCGCTGGAGCCCACGGCGATTGCACGGCGGGCGAGTACATCGGTGGCGCAGTGCCGTAAGGCGATGACGGAGGCGGAGTCGCTTGCTGCTGATATGGCGGAGGTGTCGCGACTGGTGCTCCATACATCGGCGCGACAGGTGGTGGGCTGTACTGCGGCACGACCGGCGGTGGGCTGTACTGCGGCACGACCGGCGCTGGGCTGTACTGCGGCGCGGGAGTGGGTGGATACGAAGGGGAGGGTGGTGGCGCGGCGACTGATGGATACGAAGGGGCCGGCGTCGGCAGGTCGACCGCGGTCGGTGTTGGTGAAAGCTGTGTCGCCGGTGGCGGCGTGAGCGGGTACTGCGACGGCCCGCTCGAGACCGCCGCGGACAGGGCCTCGACGAAATCTGTCGCGGTCTCGGGCCTTCTGGCCGGATCTTTCGCCAGGCCCGCGAGCAAAGGCTGCTCAACGACCGGCGGCAGGCTGGGATTGAATTTTCGCGGCGACGGTGCAGGAGTCACCTGGTGCGCCGCGATCACACCGAGCGGAGTCGGCGCGCTGAACGGAACGCGGCCGGTGACCATCTCGAACGCGATCACAGCGAGAGCGTAGATGTCAGCCGGCGGGCCCGCCTCATGACCCGAGCACTGCTCAGGTGCCATGTACGTTGGAGTGCCGACCATCGCTCCGGTCTGCGTAAGCCTTTCGCTGTCCGCCGCCTCAGCGACACGCGCAAGTCCGAAGTCGGACAGGATGGGTACGCCGCGGCGGTCGAGCAGGATGTTCGAGGGCTTGACGTCACGATGGATCACGCCCTCGCTGTGCGCATAGTCGAGCGCGTCGGCGATGGGCCTCAGGATGCGGACGCAGTAGTCGAGCTGAATCGGAGCGCCCATGCGCGCGGCCAGCGTCCCGCCGTCGACGTACTCGCTGACGATGTAGGTGACACCGTCCTGCTCGCCGTGGTCGAAGACCGAAAGGATGTTGGGATGCTGCAGGCGGGCGACCGCCACCGCCTCGCGGTGGAACCTCGCCTTGAAACCCGGCTGCTCGACCAGGAACTCGGGCAGAACCTTGAGCGCGACCTCGCGCTCGAGCGAGGGTTGATAGGCGCGGTAGACGGTCGCCATCCCACCTTTACCCAGCTCCCCGAGGATCTGGTACGGCCCGATCTTTGTCCCTGGCTCGAGCTTCATCACCAGATGCGGTGGGGCCGGTTGGGCCAGAGAGGCGGGATCACGCCGCGATGATGGGCCACCGCTGGGACCTCTGCAAGTAAATGTTCCTCAAGTCTTGACTCCCGAACATCTGTTCGATACCCTTGAGGTGCCTCGTCTCATCTCTGCGTCTCCGCCTCAGAGGCACATCAAAGGAAAAAGATGCAGGGAGAAATAGCCCAGCTCGATCGTGCCATCGAAGCGATTCGGGTCCGCTTCGGAAGCCAGGCGCTGACGCGGGCGGCGGAGCTACCGCCCCCGCCGCCCTGGCCGAGCGGCACGCCGCTCGATCGCCTGACGGGTATCGGCGGCCTGCCCTGCGGCAGGCTCACCGTGCTTGCGGGCAGCGGAACCTGCGGCAAGCACACCCTCGGCCTGGCTCTGCTCGCCGCCGCCACCAATCAGTTCGCGCACGCGATCGTGATCGATCCTTCCGGCGCATTCGACCCCTGGTGCCTGCTTCAGTTCAAGCCGGACCTGGGCACGCTGACCGTGGTGCGCTCTACAAGCAGCGACACCGCCGGCGAAGCCGCCGCCTCGCTGGCTCGTGCCGGAGCCGGCTTCATCCTTTTAATGGGGGAGGTTCCTGAGCACTGGCTCGGGCCCATGGAGGCCGGCGCCAACCGATCGGGGGCGGTGATGGTCGGAGTGGTCGAAGCGCCAGGCCGTGCGTTCGCACATGCCTCGAGCCTGAGCTTTGGCTTTTCGCGCCTGGGCTGGGTATGGGAGCGCGATCAGCTGGTGGGGTTGAAGACGATCGCCCGCTGCATCAAAAATCGGGTGGCCCCGCCGATCGGCGACGCAGAGCTCGAGATCCGATATCCGGTCGGCGCGGCCACCTTCAGCTCTGAGCTCTCGGTATTCGAGTCATCACTGGAAGAGGTGGTGGAGGCGGAATGCGTGTCTGCTGTGGTCTAGTCCCGCACCTCGAGCTCGCGCAGCGGAGGGATCTATACGGGAGTCCCGTCGTGGTCGGCCACTGGGAAGAGCAGGTCATCGCCGCATCGGACGAGACGGTGCAGTTCGGTGTGGTGCCGGGAATGCCCATGCGCCAGGCGGAGCATCTCTGTCCACAAGCTGCATTTCTGACTCCGGATCCCCTCGCCGCGGGCCGCCTGAGGGAGCTGATCGCATCTGCACTGTACGACGTGGCGCCGGTGGTCGAGGTGCGGGGCGAGGGCGTAGCGTGGCTGGAGCTGAGCGGCGTGCCCTCGCCTTCCGCCTCAATTCGCGAAGCTCGCCGGCGTCTGCGCACAGCGGTGGGCGTGGAGCCACGGCTTGGGCTGGCACCAGGTCCGTTCACTGCCAGGCTCGCCGCGGCGCGAGCGCGAAGGGGGCGCCTGATCCAGGTCGATGAGGCGCGCGCATTCCTCGCCCCACTTTCCGCTCGTGAGCTGCAGCTCGACGACGAGTCGATGGAGCGGCTCGACCTGCTTGGTCTGCGCACGCTCGATGCTGTCGCCGCCATTGGACCTCGCGAGCTGGAGAGCCAGCTTGGGCGAGAAGGACGCCACGCGGTACTCCTCGCCCGGGGCCTCGAGCCGGATCAGCTCACCCCCTGGCGCCCACCTATGTTCACTAGCGCGCATCGCCAGTTCGAGCCGCCGGTGGAGGACCGAGAGGCTTTGCTGTTCGTCGCTCGAGCGCTGTGTGGAGACCTGGCCCTGGAGCTCGGCGTGCGTGGTGCGGGCGCCAAGCAGGTGCGCGTGAGGCTGCTGCTCGAGGACGCCGATCAGGAAGGGCGCGAGTCGGTCGTGCGCCACGCGCTCAGCAGCGAGGCTGAGCTGTTCGGGCTCATAGGCGCGTGGATCAAGGAATGGCAGCCGCGCGCGCCGATCAACGAGCTGTGGATCGAGCTCCCTGTGCTGGAGGCGGCGGGACGGCGGCAGCTGCGACTGTGGGCGGGCGGTGGCGGCACCTCAGAGGAGGTGTTGGCGGCGCTGGAGCGGCTGCAGGAAAGGCATGGAGACGGCATCGTGCGCAAGCCTCGGCTCGCTCTGCTCACCTCACCCGTTCCGGCGCAGCGTTTCGACTGGGTGTCTTAGTGCCTCAATCAGTGCCGAGGTACTTCACGAATCGCTCAGGCCTTTCGAGGAAGTCGCGCCATGACCGGACCAGCTCGACGTCCTTGTACGCGACACGTCGCATCCCCCACTCCCCCACCTCGATCAACGTCGCGTCAGGCGTGGCGGCGATGAGTGGCGAGTGCGTGGCAACGATCGCCTGCGAACCCTCCGACGGGATTCGTGCCAGCAGCGCGATCAGCCCGAGACACGAGGTGAACGAAAGCGCGGCCTCAGGCTCGTCGAACAGGTACAGCCCTTGCTCCTCGACCCTTGTCTTCAAGACCTGGATGAATGCCTGGCCGTGGCTGCGCGCGTGCAGGTCCACACCGCCGAAGCGGTCGGCCCACGGGCCCTCGGGTCCGACGGCTGTGAAGAGCTCATGCATCTTCTCCGCGCGCAGGAAGAACCCGCCTTTGCCTCCTCGCGGTGTGCCGAGCAGGCGGAGGGCGCGATACAGGTCGGAGTCCTCGTCCGACGGCTGCGCCGACACCTTGAGCGAGACGTTGCGGCGGTCGGCGCGGACGTGCCTGGCCCACGCGGCTGCGATCGCCTCTACCAGCGTCGATTTGCCGCTGCCGTTCTCGCCGATGAAGATGGTCAGCCCTGGCCCCGGCTCGAAGCCGTGCTCGATGAGGTCGCGCACCGCCGGGACTGTGTACGGCCACACGCCCTCGCGGACCTTGCTCCGGTCCACGTCGACCCTGCGCAGCGGCGCGCCCATCAGCGTGGTCTTCATCAGGTGACCCGCCTTCTCTCACCGCCGAACGAGGTGATGGTGACGCTTCGCCCAGGTGGCATCCCCGCATTCATATCAGGGACGTGGTCGGGCACCGTCGATCCGATCGCGCGCTGGAAGGTGGAGACGGGGTGGTGGAACCAGTCGGTGGTGCGCGAGTACTGGAAGGTCCTGCTCAACAGCGAGCTGCTTTGCGAGCTGTATCACGACCTCGCGCGGGACGAATGGTTCGTGGAGCGGATCTATGACTGACTCCGGCTGATGGCCCCGCCCTACGTCGAGCTGCACTGCCACTCCAACTTTTCGTTCCTGGACGGCGGTTCGCATCCCTACGAGCTGGCGATGCGCGCCGCGGAGCTCGAGATGCCGGCGCTTGCCATCACCGACACCGGCGGGGTCTACGGCGCGGTCAGGTTTCTGCAGGCTTGCCGCAAGCTCGGGGTGAAGCCGCTGATCGGCGCTGCACTCGAGGTCGACGGCGAGGAGCTCGTCCTCATCGCGCGCAGCCTTCGGGGTTACTCCAACCTCTGCCGGCTCTTGACGCTAGCCCACCAGGACCAGCCGAAAGGCGAGGCGCGGGCCACTATTGAGACCGTCGCCGCGCATTGCGGTGATCTGTTCTATCTGAGCGCCACAGACGAAGAGGCTCGCCTCCGCCTGCTTCAGCAGGCATTGGGAAAGGACGTGGTCTTCAGCGAGCTCCACCATCACCTGAGGCCAGAGGATCCCTGGCGGCTAGAAGGCCGGGCTGCGATCGCGAAGCGATGCGGCGCGCCGGTCGTCGCCACCAACCAGGTCCACTACCACGTCAGCGAGCGCCGAAAGCTCCACGACGTGCTGGTGGCGATCCGCCATCGGGCCACGCTCGACGAGGCGCGCGCTCACCTGCTTCCCAACTCAGAGCACTGCTTGAAAGGTGGCGCGGAGATGAGGCCGCTGTTCGAAGGTCATGCCGCGGCGCTGGCCACGCCGTGGGACATCGCCCAGGAATGCGATCTCGACCTCGACTTTCGCAAGGTTCGCTTTCCTGGCTACCCTGTGCCGGCCGGCGAGACCCCTTTCTCCTATCTCTACAAGCTGTGCTTCGAAGGCGTTCGCGAGCGCTACCGTCCGATCACGCCTGAGGTCGCGCGCCGGCTGCAGCACGAGCTCGAGGTGATCCAGAAGACAGGCCTGGCGGAGTTCTTCCTCATCAACTGGGACCTCATGCGCTTTGCCCGAGAGCATGGAGTCCCTGGCCAGGGTCGGGGATCGGCGGCCGACTCGATCGTCGCCTATGTGTTGGGAATCACGCGTGTTGATCCCATCGAGCACAACCTTCTGTTCGAGCGATTCCTGCACGAGGAGATGACCAGCACACCTGACATCGACATCGACTTCTCGACCGAGCACCGCGAGCAGGTGATCCAGTACATCTACAACAAGTACGGCTGGGAGCGGACCGGGATGGTCTGCAACGTAGTCACATTTCAGCCCCGGATGGCGATCCGACAGGTCGGAAAGGCGCTGGGCTTCTCAGCCGAGCTGCTCGACCGGCTCGCCAAGGGCGTCGACCGCTGGTTCACTGAGGACGTCGAGGACTCGATGCTCGACGCGGTGCCTCCACCTGACATGCGGCCGCAGAGCTGGCGGCATTTTCTGGATCTATGCAGAGAGGTGATCGAGTTCCCTCGCCACCTGTCCATCCACAACGGAGGGATGCTGGTCACCGGAGAGCCACTGGTCGACATCGCGCCGGTGGAGCCGGCGGCGATGGAAGGCAGGCGCGTCGTGCAGTTCAACAAGGACGACGTCGAGGACCTGGGGCTGATCAAGATGGACATGCTCGGCCTGCGCACCCTGTCAGTGGTGGCGGAGGCGCTCGAGCTCATCGAGGACACCAGTGGCTCGAGGCCTGATCTGGATCAGCTGGCTCTGGACGACCCCGCTGTCTTCGCGATGTGTGGAGAGGCGGACACCATAGGTGTCTTCCAGATCGAGTCGAGGGCACAGATGCAGACGCTTCCACGTACTCGACCCGACACCTTCAACGACCTGGTGGTGGAGGTGGCCATCATCCGGCCAGGGCCGATCCAGGGCAACGCGGTTCATCCATACATCAGGCGCAAACAGGGGCGCGAGCCCGTCACCTACGCGCATCCGCTGCTAGAGCCGGTGCTCAAGGACACGCTCGGGGTGATCCTGTACCAGGAGCAGATCATCGAGATCGCCATGCACGTGGCGGGGATGAGGCCAAGCGCTGCCGATGGGTTCCGGCGAGCGATGACGCGCCATCTCAACCGGGTCGAGATGTCCTCTCTCGAAGGCGACTTCATCAGCGGATGCCTCTCGAACGATGTGCCGCGCGAGGTGGCTGATCAGCTGTTCGAAGCGGTCAAGGGTTTCGCGGTGTACGGCTTCTGCCGCTCACACGCCGCCGCCTTCGCACGCACGTCCTATGAGACCGCCTGGCTGAAGCTCTATCACCCCGTCGAGTTCGGATGCGGGCTGCTGAACAACCAGCCGATGGGTTTTTATCACCCGAGCGTGCTGGTCGAGGACCTGAAGCGTCACGGGGTGAAAGTGCTCCCGGTCGACGTCAACCGCTCTGACGTTCGATGCCTGCCTGAGCTGCTGCCCGCTGACGATGACTACGCAATGCGCATCGGCTTCAACTACGTCCGCGACCTCGGCGAGGACGGACGCGAAGCGATCGTCAAAGAACGGGGCGGGGGCGGGCCCTACAGGTCCTTCGACGACTTCCTCGACCGGCTGCGCGGAGGCCCAATCGGCCCGCGTGCCGTCCGCAACCTGGTCATGGTCGGCGCCTTCGACCACCTCGGAAAGCCGCGGCGCGATCTTCTCTGGGGCTGGCAGGAGCGCTGGCATGGCCATGGCCTGCGCAAAGGGATCGCCACACAGTCAGAGCTCCGCACCACCTCCGAAGCTCCCGACCTCCCCGCCATCGATGACTTCGACGCCAACCAGCTGGAGTACAGGATCTCCGACCTCTCCACCGGCCACCACCTCATCCACTTCTGCCGCGACCGGCTGAATCAGCTCAAAGCGCTGCGAAGCAACCAGCTCCCGAAACTACCAAGTGGCCGGCAGGTGAGGGTCGCCGGCCTCGTCATCACCCGCCAGGCACCGATGACGGCCAACAAGATTCGCTTCTTCACCCTCGAGGACGAGTTCGGCCACGTCAACGTCACCATCAAGGCCGACATCTACGACCGCTACCGCAACGTGGCCAACCGCAAGCCCATCCTCGTCATCGATGGAGTGATGCAGAGACAGGATGGAGTCTGGTCGGTTCTCGCTTCCCATATCGAAGCGCTCGAGGGAGTGCCACGGCCGAAGACCCGCTCACACGACTACCGCTGAGCGCTACCAGACTTACTTTCCGTAGCCAAGCCCGGGTCATTTGAGAGAAGCTATCCGCGATGGCCATCAACCGAGAGATCGAAGACATCGCACGCGACCTGATACGGCATCAGCACGACCACCCTCCAGTCAGAGACCTGAATCGCGACGTCGACCGCAAGCTCTCCACCGCCGACCGCATCGGATCCGACTTCGCGCGCCTTGTCGGAAGCTGGATCTTCGTGCTCGCGCAGGTGGGCCTGATGGTGGTCTGGGTGGTGCTGAACGCCATCGGCTCCCTCGCCCACTGGGACAGCTATCCCTATCACCTCCTCAACTTCGTGCTCAGCCTCGAGGCGGCGCTGTGGGCCTCTCTGGTCCTGATGGCGCTCAACCGCCTCTACGACCGCGACCGCCTTCGCGCCCAGCACGATTACGAGCTCGACGTCAAGTCAGAGGAGGAGGTCAAGGCACTGATGAATCACCTGATGCATCAGGACGAGATCCTGCTGCAGATCGTCAACCGCCTCGATCGTTCCGACCGCGAGATGAAGCGCCTGCTGCGCCGGCTCGAGACCGTGCCGAACGCCGAGGCCGCGAGGCCCGGCGGGTCCTCGCCGGCTTAGGTCCCACCAGCGACGCGATAGACCCGGTACTCGCCGTTGTCGTAGACGAGCGTGCCGTGCAAGGCCCAATAAGCAGCGTTGCCGCCGTGCGCCGGCGATAGCTCCTGCGGGCCCATGAGGACGTAGCTGACGCCGTATTGGCGGATGAGCGCAGGCGTGGAAGGGTCGCCCTGGAGGATCAGGTGGGCGTCGATGCCCTTGGCGCCGTAGTCCGACATGCCGTACGTGAACAGCCAGCCCGGGTAGCCGATCAGGACCTTGCGCCCTGAAAGGGTGGGGATGGGGTTGTTGTGCTCGTCGGCGACGACAAAGAGGGAGTCAGGCGGAGTGTTGGTACGGACCCAGTCCGCCACCTGCAGGCCGCGCGTGTCCACAAACTGGTATGCGCTCACGCTGTAGTCAGACGCCCGGGCGACGTCGAGAGTCCCTGAAAGCACCAGCAGTATCAGC
Organism: Chloroflexota bacterium; assembly: GCA_005881025.1. Taxonomy (GTDB): domain Bacteria; phylum Chloroflexota; class Dormibacteria; order Dormibacterales; family Dormibacteraceae; genus CF-54. The sequence continues at coordinate 9,158 of VBFO01000027.1, forward strand.
AGCGCCGCGGCCACCGCAGCGCTTCCGAGGCCGCGCTTGAACATCGCGGCGAGCACAGCGCCGGCAACGATGCTTCCCAGAAGCGCAAAGAAGATGAAGAACTTGGTGTTGTCCCACTCCCATGGCTGGAGCACGATCACCGATGGCACCACGAACCACAGCCACATCGGGGCGAACCAGGTCGCGAATCGCGTCGGTATCCACCGATTCAGCAGATGCCCCCCGATGATCAGGGGGATGAGGACCGATGTGTTCTTGATCCAGAACCAGATGAAGTCAGGCACGAACCACTGCAGGCCGTCGCGCTGCCAGTCGGTGTACGACAGCCACCCGAGCTCCAGGCAGTAACCTCCCAGCGTCGAGCCGCCTACGCAGTAGCTGTTGTTGGCGGGGGGCCACATCCAGAACAGGACGGGCAAGCCCATGGCGAGCGCCGGCACGAAGAACGCGATCCATTCGCGGCGGAGGTTGAACAGCGCCCAGAAGAACGACAGCGCCACGATCGTGCCCCACGCGTGAACGTGAAACGCGGGGGTGAGCCCCGCCACCAGCCCGGCAAAGACGAATGCAGGCCAGCGCCGCCCATCTCGCACCGACACCCACAGCAGAACCAGCACGATCAGCGCCAGGCTGAAGCCGAAGAGCGTCGAGCGCTGAGGCACCAGGTAGGCGAGCACAGGGTTCAGCCACTGGAAGTTGAGGTCGCGATCAAGCGTGTACTCGCGCGGCAGGTGCACCACTGCCGCCACGCCCAGCCTCTGGATGTCTCCGAGCAGGTACACGAATCCAAGACCACCGCTCAACAGGAACACCGCCACCGCGATCACCGCGGCGGCTCGCCCGCCCGCGAAGCGGATCGCCGCCAGATACAGCACCGCCGGAAAAGCGAGACCGAGCAGGCCCGAGCTCAGCACCAGTGAAGTCGGCAGCGTGCTGCCCAGCGGCACCAGGTTGGCGGCAAGGAAATCGACCATGAACGGATAGCCGAGGTGATTCCCTGGGTCGATGGGCATCTGAGGCGGAAAGTTGTGGCCGTAGGCAAAGGAGCCGGTGAAGGTCAGGTGCGCGGCCCAGTCCCCCCAGATGTTCACGTAGCCCGCGTACAGCCCGTCGGACCTGTACGTCCAGGCCTGGTGCAGAAAATGAACAGTCCACGCGCCGCAGGCCAGGAAGATCGCGAACAGCGGCCACGGATGGGAGCTCGAGCTGAGCGGAGCAGACCAGCGCGCACCGGCGCCGGCCCAATCGGCGGCGAGCTCGTTACGGCGGAGAAAGAGCGCAGCTCCCCCGGTGCACAGTGCCACCGCAGTCGCGACCAGGACCGTCGCCAGCGTCACGTCCCGGACGATCATCGAGATCACGAACCCGACCACTGCCACCGCCATCGCTCCGAGCACGGTGCCAAAGGCCAAACGCTCCTCCAGGGTCAGAGCGATCCCGGACATGTACGTGATCCCAAACCCGGCCAGGACACAGCCGCCCAACAGGATCGAGGGCGGGCCGATCAGCAGGGCCAGCACAGCGGCGCCGGCGACGACTACACCTCCTGCGATCAGCGGCAGCGCCGGGCGAGAATCGAGGGTGGGCCCCTCAACGACCGTGCTTTCAGCCATCTAGTTCCAGCAGAAGATCGCGGGATGGATGTCTGGGCGGTCGTTGCAGTTGGTGAGCCAGATCTTTGGGCCCCATGGCGGCGTGCCCGGACTCTCGTACCACGCCGAGGTCGAGAGTGGCAGCGCGGTCCAGACCGGATAGAAGTACATGAATGACGCCACCGCGATCCCAAGGTGGGCAACCGCGACCCGGCGGCCCCAAACCCGCCACCTCTCGGCGAGTTGAGCCAGCACGAATGCGAGGGCGAGGACCATGAAGATGAGGCCGCCGATCATCTCGTAAATGAAAAGGACCCTTGTGATCGGCGCCCAGGGTAGGTACTGGGTGATGAATCCAAGCAGGATCACCGCCGCCGGAAAGCTGCGGTAGCGGACGATGAAGTAAGGCAGCGACGCCACACACGGCAGGCTCGTCCACCAGATCCACGGGTTGCCGAGATTGGACATGCGGGCGATCAAGGGCTGACCCGTGAACTGGTCGATCCCCAGGTTGGTGTACTCGACGTAGTACAGCACCGGACGGGCCAGCAGGGGCCAGGACCACCACGGCGAACCATATGGGTGCGTGGCAGTGAGGGTCGCGTGATAGACGTACGAATCCCGCTGGTAGCGGACGAGGTCGGCCAGGGTCTGAAACTGTCCGCGGGCGAAGAACGGCCACCACGACGCGATGTAGATGCCGGCCGGGATCACGAACAGCGCCACCAGCGCAATCGGCAGATAGACCGGCAGGCTGACGCCGCCAGGGGCTGTGAGGCGACCCGTCTTCCACCAGCCCCAAATTGCCCGCACCACGAGGAAGAACAGGATCGAGGCCATTGCAGCGAGGACTACCCATTTGGCGGCGATGCCCGCGCCGAGGGTGATCCCAAGCAGCACCAGGGACACGATCGATCCCCGCTGTGTGCGGCTCTGGATGTGAACCAGGAAGAGGTAGTACGACAGCAGGATGAAGAAGACCGGGAAGATGTCGATCATCCCGATCCGTGACTGGATGAAGAACATGCCGTCGAAGGACACGAGCACCGCGGCCGCCACGGCGAACACGCGGTTCGGCCACAACCTCATCGCCAGGAGGTACATCAGCGGCACGCACAGAGTTCCGATCAAGCACGCCGCGATGCGCCATCCAAAGGTGTTGAAGCCGAGGTCGATGTAGTCGCCCTTCGCTCCCTGGAACGTAGCGCGAAACCACCCGTACGACCATTCGCCGGCGCCGATCATCAGCTTCGCCAGCGGCGGCTCCGGATCGAAGTAGTTGTACTGGCAGCTGACAGTGGCCGGACGGCACTCCTCCACACCCTTGAAGTCGTTGCGCGCGTCGACGGGGAAATAGACCTCGTCGAAGACCTGCCCGTTGTCGGGCGAGAGCTGGCCGTTCTGGTCCTTGTAGCCGCGCGTGAAGGGATAAGCGAGCCCGCAGAGGGTCCCAGGATCTCCCTCCTTGTTCACCGGCGTGTTCGGGACGCAGAAGCTGATCGCCGGTCCATCGAACGGGTGGGCGATGAAGTTCGGAGTGATGGGGCTGAAGAAACGGATGAAGAACGCGACCGAGGTCAGGGTCACGATGATCAGGACGTCCCACCCGTCGAGCCGGACACGTTGGAGCAGCGCGGGCTGCGGAGTGCCCGTCTCTGGGGTCAGCGCCGCCGTTTGCGCCGCTTTCCGCCTCCCAGGTTCTGGCCGATCCGCTCGGGCAGATGGGAGGTGATCTCCCAGGCAAGCGCATCGGGGTCCGGAACCGGGATCGCGATCGTGTCCTCGTACATGAGGCGCACGCCGAGCGTCTTCTTGATTGCCGCCAGCTCGCCGTCGTCGCCTCGAATGCGAATGAACAGCGCCGGTTTGTCGACGTGCTGCTTCATCACCGGTGCGATCAGACGGCTGCGCTTGTCCGGGAAGTGGCTGCGGAGCGGCTGAACCCTGACCATCCGGATGTTGTCGAAGTCGAGCACCACGCTAGAGAACAACGTCGAGACCTTGACGCCGGTATCGAGCACTCTCACGTGGCTCCGCCACCGGTAAAGGAGGAATCCCCCGCCGAGGATCAGGCCGCTGGGGACGTACAGGGTCCAGATCAGGTTCGACTGCCTGAAGAGCTGCCCCTGGTAGACCAGCAAGCCCGTCATCGCGACCCCGACGACGATCAGGAAGCCGGCAAAGAAGCGTTGCTGGCGCCACATGTGATGGGCGTACAGGTTTTGATGGCGGGTCGGTTTGGTGGATTGTTCGGTGGACGACAAAGCGCTACTGATTATCCCAACCGCGACTTCGCTCCACGGCCTGGCGCCAGCGGTGCTGGAGCGAGAGGGCCTGATCGCGTGACATCGCCGGTGTGAACTCACGATCGAGCTTCCACAGGCCCTTGAGATCGGAGTCTGACCACACGCCCGCGCCAAGACCGGCAAGGTAGGCAGCACCGAGGGAGGTGGTCTCGGTCAGGCGCGGCCGGCGCACCGGGATGCCGAGCAGGTCGGCCTGGAACTGACACAGCACGTCCATGACGACGGCTCCGCCGTCCACCCTCAGCTCTTGAAAGCTGCTGCCGCTGTCCTCCTCCATCGCCTCGATGACATCGCGCGTCTGGTAGGCCATCGCCTCGACCGCAGCCCTGACCAGTTGCGCTCGACCGGTGCCGCGGGTCAGGCCGATGATGGTCCCGCGCGCGTATGGATCCCAGTGAGGGGCGCCGAGTCCCACAAACGCCGGGACGAGGTAGACGCCGCCCGAATCCGCGACCGACTGAGCAAGGGGGCCCGCCTCAGCAGCGCTTTTGATGATGCCGATGCCGTCGCGCAGCCACTGAAGCGCGGCACCGGTGACGAAGATCGCACCCTCCAGCGCGTAGCTCAGTCTGCCTTCCCGACGCCACGCGATGGTGGTGAGCATTCCCGACCTCGACCGCACGCGATCGCTCCCGGTCTGCAGCAGCACGAAGGACCCGGTGCCGTATGTGTTCTTTGCCATGCCCGGCTCGAGGCAGGCCTGACCAAAGAGCGCAGCCTGCTGGTCGCCGGCGATCCCGCTCACCGGCGCGCTTACGCCGGCGAATGCCTCGGGATCCGTCTGCGAGATCGGCCCGCTCGAGTCGCGTACCTCCGGAAGGTTGTGGAGCGGTACGCCGAAGAGCTCCCCCATCTCCTCGCTCCACGCATCCCGGCGGATGTCGTACAGCAGGGTGCGCGAAGCGTTGGACGGGTCGGTGACGTGGTCTTTGCCCGCGGAAAGCTTCGCCACCAACCAGCTGTCGACTGTGCCCATGGCCGCATCAGGAGCGCCTTTGACGTTTCTCATGGCCCACCCGGCCTTGGTGGCGGTGAAGTAAGGGTCGATCACCAGGCCTGTCACCTCGCTGACGTGGTTCTCGTGACCCTGGTCGCGCAGCCGGATGCATTCGGCGGTGGTGCGGCGGTCCTGCCAGACGATCGCGCGTGACAGCGGCTTGAGAGTTCGCCGGTCCCACACCACGAGGGTCTCCCGCTGATTTGTGATTCCGACCGCCCTGACGTCGGCCGGACGCGCATTCGCGGCCTCCAACGCCTCCATGGCGGTGGCGAGCACCGCCTCCCAGATCTGGTCAGCGTCGTGCTCCACCCAGCCAGGCTGCGGAAAGTGCTGCGTGATCTCGCGGTAGCCCTTGCCCTTGATCTCACCGTCCGTTCCGACCGCAACCGCGGTCGCGCCGGTCGTGCCCTCATCGAGGGCGAGCACGATCCCGCGCTCAGGCACGCCTACCTACCCGACGGTTTCCAGGTTCGGTTGAGACTCCCGGTCGCGTAGCCCTCGAGGTCGAGCGACACGAACTTGTAGCCGGCCCGCCGAAGTGCATCGACGACGGTCTCTCGCTGTTCCACCAACCTCGGGATCTCGTGAGGTTCGACTTCGATCCGGGCGATGTCTCCGTGGTCGCGCACGCGGACCTGTCTGAAACCAAGAGCCTTGACGGCCGCCTCGGCCGCCTCGATTCGGCGCAGCGCCTCCAACGTCACCTCGTTTCCGTGCGGGATACGCGACGACAGGCATGCGAATGAAGGCTTGTTCCAGTTGGGTAGGCCAAGGGTGCGCGCGGCGGCGCGAATGTCCGCTTTCGCCAGGCCCGCCTCGAGCAGCGGGAAGCGCACGCCCCGCCGGACCGCCGATCCGTGGCCGGGACGGTGGTCGCCGATGTCATCGGCGGTGGCGCCGTACGCGAGGTGCTGCAGCCCAAGCTCGTGTTGAACCGGCTCCAGCGTCTCGAACAGCTCCTCCTTGCAGTGGTAGCAGCGGTCGGGGTGGTTCTGCGTGTAGGCCTCGAGCTCGAGCTCGTGCGTCGTGACCTCGACCAGTCGTGCGCGCAACAGGTGCGCGATGTGCCTTGCCTGCTGCTGCTCCGACTCGGGATAAGCGGGCGAGTTTGCAAGCACCGCGACCGCACCGTCGCCGAGCTCGTCCAGCGCGAGCTTCAGCAGCAGTGTTGAGTCGACGCCGCCTGAATAAGCCACGAGGACCGAGCCCAGCTCGCGGACGATGGAGCGCGCACGATCCAGCTTGCCTGCGTCGTACCGGTCGAGCTGGATCATCTCCAGCCAGAGATTAGCTCGCGGCGGCTTCGGAGGGCTCCATGGCGGGGACTCCGCACCACGCCTCGTAATCGATCAGCGAGCGCACCGTCGGATTTTCACCGCACAGAGGGCAAGCCTTGTTCTGGCGCAGCTTCAGCTCGCGGAACGTCATGTCCTCGCCTTCGAACAGCAGGTACCGCCCGATCATCGGCCGGCCGATGTCCAGCAGGTACTTGATGGTCTCGAAGGCCATCATGCTGCCGATGATCCCAGGCAGCACCCCGAACACTCCGGCCTCGGCGCAACTCTGCACGCTGCCCGGCGGCGGCGGTTCCGGGAACAGGCAGCGGTAGCAGCCGGTCCCCTTCGAGGAGTCGAAGAGAGCCAGGCGACCCTCGAACCTGAAGATGCTGCCGTGCACAAGGGGCTTGCCCAGAAAATGGGCCGCGTCGTTGGCGAGGTAGCGCGTGGGGAAGTTGTCGGTGCCGTCGACGATGATGTCGTACGGCGCGAACATCTCCATCGCGGTGTCCGAGTTCAGGTGTTCCCGGATGGGGACCACCTCGACGTCGGGATTGAGATTGCGCAGCGTGCGGGCAGCCGACTCGACCTTGGGCCGGCCGATGTCGTTGATCCCGTGTAGCAGCTGGCGCTGAAGGTTGGAGGCGTCGACGGTGTCGAAGTCGACGATGCCCACCTTCCCCACCCCGGCGGCGGTCAGGTACATCGCCGCGGGCGAGCCCAGGCCTCCGGCTCCGAGCAGAAGCACGCTCGAGGAGAGCAGCTTGCGCTGACCGGCACCGCCCACCTCGGGCAGGATCAGATGCCGGGCGTAGCGCGCGACCTGGTCGGGCGTAAAGCCTCTGGCGGGTCCCATGGGACAAACCAATATACCGAGGCGTATTCGCAGGTATTCCTAGACTAGAGCGGAGCCATGGAAACTGAATACCTCGACGAAGAGCAGGTCATCGCCCTCTACAACAAGGTCCGGACCGGCAAGCGAACGTGGCCGACAGGCATCTGGAGCTCCCCCGCCGCGCTGCAGTACGCGGTCACGGTCTTCGACTACTGGGTCCACAACGTGATGGGTTGGAAGGGATGGCCCGATGCCCGCGGCAAGGTCACGCCGGCCCTGCTCGAAGAGCACCGGCTCGCCGATCTCGTCGAGAGCGTTTTCGTACCGGAGTTCGGCGACGACTGGCTCGACTTCGAGGTGGTGCTGAACGAATCGATGCGCCTGTCGGAGGAGGAGGCGTGGTCGCCGGAGCTGACCGACCGCCAGGAGCGCGTCGAGGCGGCATTCGAGCACGCCTTCGAGCAGCTGATCGGCTCTCCCAAGCAGCAGCCCAAGCTGCTGCCCACTTACCACCGCTTCCGCAATCACCTGCTCCGAATGTGGAGCGCGTTCCAGGAAGCCCAGGCCGAGCACGACAAGGCCGAGCGCGAGCAGGCCGAGCGGTTCTGGGCCCAGCTTCGGCTCGTCCGCAGCACTCGTGGCCAGGCCGCGGAGGCGTGGTCGATAGTCAACGCAGAGGACGAGCGTCGCGGAGAGGTCACGATGGTCTGGGGCGAGCCACATCCTTACTGCCTGGTGGTGCTCGATGACGACGTCGAGACGGGCGGCTGGGAGCAGGTCATCTACAAGCTGGAGCAGGAGATCCTGGTCGAAGAGCCCGGTGTCGTCAGCTACTCGGTGTGGCAGAAAGGATTCGTCGGCGAGTTCTATCGCTGCGCCGATTGTGGTGAGCTGCACAGCCAGTTCGACGAGGACACGGGCAACGAGCTGCGGCTCAACGACCTGGAGCCGCCCGACGAGCGCTAGTGGGGCGGGACTGAGTCCGCAGCAAAGGCGCGGCCTGGATGGCCGGAGGCAAGGAAAGGGTGGCGCTAGGAGGAGCGCACTTTCGTGCGCGACGACGTGGCGCCGGGCCCCTTGACGCCGCCTTCAGTGCCGAAGGCACCCGGCCAGCCCAGGCCGATGAATTTGCAAGGAACTTCGGTCCCGCTCCACTACACGATGGTCACTGAGTAGTTGATCCCCTCCCAGCCCGTTCCGTAATGAGCCGTCCACGCGAACGTCGCGCCGGGCCCGAGCTTGTGAGTCGGGACGTCGGCGACCCAGGCGCCGAGGGTCGTATCGACCGCCTCTACGTCTCCGAAGGTGGTCCAGCCGTCAAAGCTGTAGTGCACCGATCCGGGCCGCGGCAGCTGGACCTTGAAGCGGCGGCCCGCCAGCAGCTTGGTGATCTGGTGCTTGTGAGACCAAACGAACGCCGGCTCCTGCGGCGGCACCTCGGTGTAGCGGCGGCGCGCAGGCAGCACGATGTCTGGAAAACCGGCCAGCGCCACCATCGCGAGTAGCTGTAGGTACTCGGCGTGCGCCCATCCGAGCGGTGCTGCGGAACCGTTGGCGCGGCCTGTGTACAGCCCGCGAGCGGGTAGGTCGGGACCGTCCCAGATCTGCTCAGAAAGCATCAGTCCAGGCCCGGCGAAGGACTCCATCGTGCGCACGAGCTCGGCTGCGGGCAGGCCCATCGAGAAGAAATGACGGACGCGCTCTGCGGTCAGGACTGGCCAGAGGCGGCCGGTCCCGTCACCGTCCCAGGGTGATCCATCGTCGTGCTCTCCGTAGCGATCTCCCACGTAGCGCCGCCATGAAGGACCACCGGGCAGCGTCTTCTTGAGCCTGGCGTCGACACTCTCCAGGCTCTTCAGGATCCTGTCGTCCTTGGGCCGGCGCAGACCGTAGCGGACCAGCTCGAGAAACTCGGGAGCGACCGCGCCCTCGGTGGGACGGCGATCCGGATCACCGGCCAGGCGCAGGTACTGGCCGGCGGCGGTGCTGCACCAGGTCTCGACGCGGTCGTTCCAGTAGTCGGCCACCGCGCGCAGATGGGCGGCGGCGACGTGCTCACCCGCGTCGCCCGCGAACTCGGCCGACGCGATCAGAGCCGCGATGCACGCCGCCAGAGTTGAAGGCGAGAGCCCGCCGAGGTCCTCCCAACGATC
>VBFO01000145.1:0-1444 GCA_005881025.1 Chloroflexota bacterium
AAGATGGCCAATCGCCGTGCGAAGCGCGTTATCGATGCTGCGCCGGAGGTGGTCCCTGATGACAGCGCCGATGTCACCGACCTGCGGCGCGCCATGTCGACGCTCGATGCCCAGACCCGGATGGTGCTGGTGCTGCGCTACTACCTCGACCTGCCCCACAGCGAGGTCGCCCGGATCCTGGGAGTTTCCGAAGGGGCGGCGCGAGTCCGCGTGCATCGCGCCCTTGCACGCCTGCGCCCGGCCATTGATGTCTCGGAGGACCCGAGCTATGGATGAGAACCGTTTCCGGTCATTGATGCGCGGGGCGATCGGCGACGAGGCGATGAGCCCGTGGCTGGCAGACGCGGTGCGCACGCGCGTCGCCACTGCACGGCCGGTGGTGACCAGCAGGCGGTGGATCGTCCTCGTCGCAGCCGCCCTGGTGGCCGTGCTGGTGGCGGGCATCGCCGGACAACGGCTGCTGCTCCAGCGCCAGTCCAATCCCATCGTTCCGGCGGCCACTCCCAGACCGCATGCAAGCCCGACACCGGTTGACCCGTTCAGCTGCCGCCTCCCGGTCGCCATCGATCCTTGGTCGGCCCCCGTGGATTACCAACTTCGCGTCGGATTCCTGGACACCCGCACCGGCAAGTACACAGGGGATCGGTCCGCTTCGGTGGCCGGCCTGGCTCCTCTGTCTTCGCAAAGTCGGCCCACCTCGTACAGCCCGGCCGCCAAACGGTGGCTGCCTGTCGCGGCAAGAAACGTGTCGCCCGACGGCCTGCGGTATGCATGGACCGATCCGTCCACTCTCCATTTGCACGTCTATGACCTCGCGTCCGGCACTGACCGCTTGATCTGGTCACACGCGGGGGCTGGAGGCGTGATGGTCTGGGGTGGCGCGGGGATTTATGTAGCGCTCAACCCGACCACGGATTCGCAGACACAGACTTGGCTCGTGGACCCGGACACAGGCAGGGCTGCCCAGGTCATTCCTAAGTCGCATTTCTCGTTCACGCCACTTGCAACTGATCCGCTCAACACGGGCTTCAGAAGCGTTGGCTTAGATGCGAACGGCCACATGATCTGGTGGTTGTACTTCGCGGACCAGCGGGGCTCGCCACAGTCGGCGTTCTACGAGATGGCGCCGGGGCAGCGCGTGTACATCTACCGCGGAACGCAGGGAGACGGCACTGGATTCGACCCCGGGTCTTTCATTGACGACGCCACAGGAAAATGGTTCTCAGCTCTCACTTACCCATACATCTGGCACTGGTCGCAGCAGTCGGGCCTGCATAAGATCAGTGCAGCCGGCGCGCCTCGAGGAGCGACGTTCATGCCCGCGGGCTCGTGCTTCTAGCTAACGTGCCCGCGTAACGCGCCTTCGGGCGCTACGTTGTCGGATACATGTCGGGCAGACAGGCCCTCGCATGGGTCGCTTTGCTGGCTTTGGCGGCCGCCGGGG
>VBFO01000145.1:1593-2164 GCA_005881025.1 Chloroflexota bacterium
GTGGAGGACCGGGAGTGGTGATCCGCGACCTGACCGACCAGGCCCATCCCGTCACGCGCTGCACATTTTCAACTGGATGGCGGTTTCGATTCATCACCGCGACTCGAGTGTCGTATGTCGCCGAGCGCTGGCCGAACTATGGCAGCGCCCCGGGCGCGCTTTACGTAGTCGATCTCACGACACAGACCACGTCGCTGGTCAGGGCGTGGGAGAACAGTGGCATCTACTCGCACGTTTACGCCTGGAATCCAGAAGGCACGATGCTCACGTACGTCACCGACGACCACCAGGGCGCGCCGGACAGTCTCCGGTGGCACATCCTGAGCCCGGCCGGGGACCGCACCGTTGCGACGTTATCCATCGGTGAGGACAGTTGCGACATCACGTTCGAGGGTCCGTCGCGGACGTTTCTTGCCTTCTCGCCCGATAGTCGGTACGTCGGGTTCGCACGGCCACCATGGGGGCAATACAGACCCGAGGACTCCCTCCCATCTCAAGTGAGGCGCGTCAGCGATGGCAAGCTGGTGTTCAGCCAAAGCACCACAGCCCCGACCTTCTGGCTTGGAAACGC
>VBFO01000145.1:2235-12834 GCA_005881025.1 Chloroflexota bacterium
GCGGCCACCTTCAGGACGTGGTCACCGACGCCAATCACTGGCGGCTGATAAATCCCGTCCCTGGTCCGGACGGCAAGAACGTCTTGTTCAGCGATCAAAGCCTCGACCACAGTGTTGGAATGTTTTCCCCGTGGAGCCTCGATCTCTCATCGCGAACCAATCGCCAACTCGCTTACAAGGAAGGTTACGGCGTGTCGTTCTTGACGCCCACGCTGGTGTGGTTTGCCGCAATTCAGCACGGCGGCTACTGCCCTGATCCGACGAAGCCCTATGTTTACGACTTCGCCGACGGGACGGTGACGCCCTCGATCATCACGCGCTTCTTCGACTCGTGGCCGCACCTGCCCGGCCAATCGTGAGCCGCGTTTGCGAGCCGGGCGAGGTGTCGATTGATTCCCTGAATCTGTGCGCCGCTCGGATACGTGTATTTGTGCGCAAAAGCGCACAGAAGAAACAAAAATGGCGCCCCGCGAGGGATTCGAACCCCCGACCCTCTGCTTAGAAGGCAGATGCTCTATCCACTGAGCTAGCGGGGCGGCCACCGAGACGATACCGCGCCTATTCGAAGGCGACCGGGACTCTCGACTCTCTGTCCACCTCGAGCCGGAAGATGTCCGGCCGCCCATAGTGCCCGCTCACGTCCAGCGTCCTCTTGGCTGCGGCGGCACGCGCCGGGTCGCAGTCGGCGTAGAGGATCCCGTGCGCCTCATGGAGCGGCCCCGCGACCACCTCGCCGTTCGGCGCCACCACCACCGAGTCGCCCGAGTTGAACCACTCCTCCAGGTTGGGGAACATCCGAGCCCGCTGCGGAAAGTCCGCCGGCATGTCCTTCCCCCGCATCGCCGACCCGATCCCGATCACCCAGCACCGCCCCTCGAGCGCGATGTGCCTCATCGTCGACACCCAGCTGTCGCCGAAGTCCCATGTGGGCGCGATGTAGATCTCGCACCCCTGCGCGAACAGCGTGAATCGCGCCAGGGGCATGTAGTTCTCCCAGCAGATCAACGAGCCCAGGCGACCGGATGGCGTCTCCACCACCTTGAGCCCGCTCGCGTCGCCCATCCCCCACACCATTCGCTCGGGGTTGGTCGGCACCAGCTTGCGATGGCGATTGAGGATCTCGCCATCCGGACCGATCAGGACGATCGTGTTGTAGAGAGTCGCTCGGCTGTACTCGCCGTCACGCTCATGGACGCCGATCGCCACAGTCACCTTCAGCCGCCGAGCCGCCGCCTGCAGCGGTTTCAACTGTCCCGCCGCCAGGTCGACAGCGTTCTCGAGCAGGCGGGCGTGGATCTCAGCCGTCAGGTCGTAGTCGTCGCCCGGCCGCAGCCGCCACAACCACTCGGGATAGCCTGGCACCCAGGTCTCCGGGAACGCCACCAGCCGCGCGCCGTGGCCGGCGGCCTCATCGATCAACGCGACGCCACGCTTTAGCGTGCGGTCGCGGTGCAGCGCCACCGACGGATGCTGGACCACCGCCACGCGATGTGGACTCGGCTTGTTGCGCGCTGGCATGGCGGCAGATTACGCCTTCTGCGGATAGTCCCCGGCACGCGCCAGCATGCCCGGGAGCTCCTTGCCCAGCTGGGCTCCGAGCCACCGCGAGCATTCGATCAAAGCGCCCAGGTCGATCCCCGTCTCCACTCCCATCCCTCTCAGCAGAAACACGAGGTCCTCCGTCGCGATGTTTCCCGTCGCCTTGGGCGCGAACGGGCAGCCGCCCGCGCCGCCCACCGACGCGTCCAGCGACACCACGCCGGCGTTCAGCGCCGCCACCGCGTTCGCGTATCCGGTGTTGCGGGTGTTGTGGAAGTGAGCGCCCACCGTCGCCCCGAGCGCCCGCGCACCCTCCACCAGCTCGTTCACCTGGCTCGGTACCCCTACCCCGATCGTGTCCGCAAGGCAGATCTCATCCGCCGGCGCCTCCATCAGCCGCTCTACGATCCCCAGCACGCGAGCGGCCGGCACCGGTCCCTCGAATGGACACCCGAACGCAACGCTGATGGTCACCGTGACCGGCATGCGCTCCGACCTCGCCCGCCGCACCAGCGCCAGCGCCGTCGAAACACCCTCAGAGGTGACCGCGTTCTGGTTCCTTCGCCCGAACTCATCGGTCGCCGACAGGGCGTAGTGGACCTCGTCCACGCCTGACGCCACCGCCCGCTCGTACCCCTTCTCGTTCAACACCAGGCCGGCGTAGACAGCGCCCGGCACCCGATGCAGCGAGCTCATCACGTCTTCGGCGCCCGCCATCTGCGGCACGAGCCTGGGGTTGACGAAGCTCGCCGCCTCCATGCGTTTCAGTCCGGCTCGCGCGAGCCTGTCGCACAGGTCCGCGCGCACCGACGGCTCGAGGGTTCGCGCTTCGTTCTGCAGGCCGTCGCGCGGCCCGACGTCGCAGACCAGCACCCCGCTCACATAGATAAAGGTAGAGCGGTGCTAATCTCGGCCAGGATGGGCGAGTCCGAATCTGGAGGCGCGCGGATCCTGGTCGTGCGGTGCGATTGCGGCTTCGAGGTCCGAGGGACCGGCGACGAGGTGGTCGAGCGGATGCAGGACCACGCGCGCAATGTTCACAACATGACGGCCACGCGCGAGCAGGTGCTCGACCGGGCGACCTCGGCCTGAGCGCAGAGGGCAAACCGCCGGTCTGGGCAGTCGAGGGCCCGGTTCAGGCGGAGGTTTTTGTGCTGCGGTTGAATGACGGCGTGCCCGAGCTCGCCGGGCCGTGCGGGCCAGAGCCGTGGTACCTCGAGGTCGGCCCCGACGAGGATCCGGTCGAGGTGGTCAGCCGGCTGTCGGCCAACCTGCTCGGCCCTCCCCTTCTCGCCCACTCGACCTCGTGGCGCCGCGGCCGCGGCGGTGTGATCCTCAGCTTCATCGTCGTCATCGCCGACGGGCAGGCGCCCGACTTCGAAGGCGTGCCCATCGGACGCGCGGAGCTCGCCCGCAACTCGGCCACCGAGGCCGCCCGCTCGATCGCGGCGGCCCAGGTCATCGAGCACGGCCTGCGCCATCTGTCCTGGCTGGCCAAAGAGGACCAGGTGGTGAAAGGCGTCCTGAGCGACGAGTGGAAACGCCTCCTGGAAGGCTACGTCCCAGAGCCGTTCCAGCACGTCTGACGCGTTCTAGTTGGTGTGGGCGCCGAGGAGTTCATCCCCGATCAGCTGACGCTCGAGTCCCTGCGCGAAGCGGCTTCGGGCTGCCGTGGCTGCGACCTCTGGGAGGACGCCACTCAAACCGTCTTCGGCGACGGAGGGAAACACGCGAACGTGATGCTCATCGGCGAGCAGCCGGGCGACCGCGAGGACATTGAGGGCAAGCCCTTCGTGGGCCCGGCCGGTCGCATCCTCGACGAGGGCCTGGAGGCTGCGCAGATTGCGCGCACGAGCGTCTACGTGACCAACGCCGTCAAGCATTTCCGGTTCACGCGGCGCGGCAAGCGGCGCCTGCACGAAAAGCCGAACAGCCAGCAGGTGCGTGCTTGCAGACCGTGGCTGCAGGCCGAGGTCGAGACCGTGCGACCCAGCCTGCTCGTCCTGCTGGGCGCCACCGCGGCGCAGTCGCTGCTAGGCCCTACCTTCCGCGTCACGCAGCACCGGGGCAAGGTCATCCCCACGCCGCTGGGCATCCCCGCGGTGGCGACGGTGCATCCCTCCTCGATCCTCCGCGCCCCGGACGGCGCCGCCCGCGAGGAGGCGATGGCGGCTTTCATCGCCGACCTGCGGTCCGTAAAGCGTCAACTCGGGTAGGCCCGATCTGTAGCATGCCCAGCGATGAGGAAGCTCTTCACTGTCGACGGGCATGTTGAAGATGCCAGCCACATCGAGATCCAGCGCTGCTTCAGAGAGGCGCACGAGAAGGGCTTCTGGCTCGACATCGAGGCGCCGAGCGAAGAGGACTTCCACCTCCTTGAAAACACTTTCAGTTTCCACGCCCTGACGATCGAGGACATCAAGAACCAGGATCAGCGGCCGAAGGTCGACGAGTACACCGACTACAACTTCGCGGTCATCTTCCAGGCCGAGTGGCGAGGCGACGAAGAGGTCGCCTTCCTCGAGCACCACCTGTTCGTCGGCCCCAACTACCTGATCAGCGTCCACCTGGAGCCGGCGACTGCCATCACCGAGCTGCAGCACCGAATCAAGCAGAGCCCCGAGCTGACCAAGGGCGAGCCCGCTTTTCTCACCTATCTGGTCGTCGACGCCTTGATCGATGCGACCTTCCCGGCGCTGGAGAAGCTTGACGATACTGTCGACACTCTCGAGGACGAGATCACCGAGAAGGCGAGCCCCAACTCGCTCAATCGCATCTACCACCTGAAGCATGCGGTGACCGACCTGCGCAGATTCCTGGGCGCGCAGCGTGAGGTGTTCCAGCGCCTGATCACGCATGGCATCCACGTACAGCAGCAGGACATGACGCTCTACTACCGCGACGTGTACGACCACATCGTGCGCCAGTACGAGACTGTCGACGGGCTGCGCGACCTGCTCACGAGCGCGATGGACGTGTACCTCTCGACAGTGTCGAACCGGCTCAACAAGACCACCACGACGCTGGCCGTGATCGCGAGCGTGTTCCTGCCCCTGAGCTTCCTGACGGGTTTCTACGGCATGAACTTCACCTACCTGACCACGCAGCTCGAGGTGCCTGCCTGGACCTTCTGGGCCGGCATCGCCACGATGATCGGCTCCATCCTGATCCAGCTCTGGCTGTTCAGGCGGCGTGGCTGGCTCTAACGGAAGAATCAGGCCTCTTGACCGATTCCCGAGACATGAGCATTCGCATTCCACCGCGCGGAACGCGTGGCGCCTGGATGCCGAGCGGCCGGCTCTTCCGGGCTGTGACCAAGCCCTTTTTCAACCGGGAGCTGGCGCGCCTCGAAGATCCGGCAGCGAGCGAGCAGAAGCTCTTCATGGGCTTCCCGGTCGGAGTCGTGACCACCGTCGGCTCCAGGACCGGCCAGGAGCACAAGCACGTGCTCGGCGTTTTTCCGGATGGCCAGGACGTGTGGCTCCTGATCGCCTCCAATGGCGGGGCTCAAGCACACCCGCACTGGTTCATCAATATCGCCAAGAACCCGGACAAGGTCTGGCTCCAGATCGCCGGTCGGCGCTTTCGCGTCAACGTGGAGTCCCTACAGGGCAAGGAGCGTGACGACGCCTACGCACGCGTGGCCGCGGTGGGTCGATCGTATGCGGGCTATCCAAAGAAGACCGACCGGGAGATTCCGGTCCTGCGCCTGACGCCGGCCGAGTAACCTCGGCGTCCGTGGACGCTTGCGGCGGCTGCGGCCTCACGATCGTGGGCGGCGAAACTGCTTGCCAGGCACTTTTCGACGCCTTTCGTTTGCGTGAAACGGCGGAGCTGGCACCTTCCTACGCCTCCACGCGCCTGACCGTCGATGTCTACTGCCTCCAGCATCCCGACAGGTACTGCGTCTCGGCCAAGTCCCTGGCGGCCCACCTCACCGGGCTCGCCTGGGCGATCGAGAGAGGCGGATCGGATGCCGGGCTGAGGGCGCTTCAGCGGTGGCTCAACGGGCGGGTCGACATCACCAAACCGCAGGTGCCTGGGTTCCGGGGGACTGTCACCATCGGCGACCTGCGCGATGTCAACGATCGCGGGTCGTACCTGCTCGCGGTCGATGGATGGGCGCGTTCCACGTGGGATGCGTACGCACCACTGCACGCGACCGCGCGGCTGTGGATCGACCTCGCGATCCGTCAGCCGTGACCCGGGTTGTCAGGCCTGGCGGTGATCACTACCGCATCGATCCGCTGACCCGACGGCACGGTGATCGTGCATGACACCGAGGCTGTCGAGTTGTAGTTGACGTCGGGAACGATCTGCGCGGTGCAGGTGCCGATCACGCCGCCGGTCGCTGGGTCAGTCATGGTGAAGACGACCGAAGAGGACGCCCTCGCCCCGCTCTTGCCGCCCAGGTTCTTGACCACAGCTGAGACGACGCACGTCGACGCGCATTTCGAGGTGTCGACCGACACCACCGTGTACAGCGGTGGCAGCGTCGACAGGTTGGAGAAATCGATCACGTCGGACGGGCGCTGGATCTTGAAGTCCTTTCCATAACTGCTGTAGCCGATGTCTGCGTCGGAGATCCCGTCGATCACGGCTCCCTTGTTCAAGCGGATGCGCACGATCCGGTGGGGAGCGGCCTCGGAGATGTAGACGTCCGCGCGAGGGCCAGACAGCTGCGCGACGTCGACCCCGTCGACAGTTCGGTGGTCGACGCGGCTCCGGACGACTGATCCAAGAAACGTGGCCCTCATCCGGTCAGGGTCGGTGAAGTCGAGGATGCTGGGCACGTCCGTCGCGGGTCCTTTCCACCAGGCGTTGCCGGCTGCCTGGACCAGCGTCCGCGCGGCGGAGGCGGTGCCAAGGTGCTGCGAGAGAAAATCCTGGCCGCGGAAGTAAGCAGCCCCGCCGATGATGATCGCCTCGAGCTTCAGCGAGCCTTGAGCTACCAGAGCGTGCTCGGTGCCAGGGCCTGCAAGCTGCAGGTCGACGGCCCAGCTTGCCCCGTTGGTCGTGTAAGCGCCAGCGATCTCGAAGCTGCGGCCGCCGCTCAAGCCGTCGGCCGCCCCGCTCTCCAGTGCGCGGGTCGACGGAAGCCCAAGCCCGAATGGGCCCTCGCAGGCCGGCACCAGGATCATGACCGCGGCACCCGCGGCAGCAGCTTGAGCGAGTCTCGAGAGCACGCCGCCATGTTGTGGCATCCGGTTCGTCCCTGTAACGGCTTGCATAACATGACCGTTACCCGAACGTGGCGAGCCTAGACGCACCGCCTCCGCCAGGCGTGGACACGCCGGCGCCCCCGTGGCCAGCGGCCGCCCCTGTGCGCCCGAAGCGACGCTCCATGCGTATCCGCGGCCGCGATTACCCGGTCCTGCTCCCAAGCCTCCGAGACCCGCGCCTGCACGTGGCCGCCGTGTTGCTTACGCTCCAGGTGCTGGGGCAGACCGTCCTCAACTTCCGCCTCTCGGTCGCTCAGATCCTGGTCTGCCTTGCCGCCGGAGCGCTGATCGGGTTCTCCGTCGCCTTCTTCAAGGA
Source organism: Chloroflexota bacterium (assembly GCA_005881025.1). Lineage (GTDB taxonomy): Bacteria > Chloroflexota > Dormibacteria > Dormibacterales > Dormibacteraceae > CF-54. Next base: position 9,313 of record VBFO01000145.1, read on the forward strand.
CAGGGTGATCCTGTGGCCGGCGAGCGGCCTGCTGACAGGCAACAGCACCGCCTTCATCCTCAGGGTGCCCGGCACGCTGCACGGCGACTGGTGGAGCCTGCACGGAGTCTGGATCTTCCTGGGCGTGGTCGCCCTCTCGATGGCTTCGAAGTACCTGATCCGGTGGAAGGGCAGGCACATCTTCAACCCCTCCAACCTCGGTCTGGTGGTCGCGTTCGTCGCGCTCGGGCCACAGTTCACCGAGCCCCAGGATCTCTGGTGGATCCCGCTCGGGCCCTGGATGTACCTCACGTACGCGATCCTCATCGTCGGCGGCGTCCTCATCGGCTGGGAGCTCAAGCTGCTCGGCCTCGAGCTCGGCTACATGCTCGGGTTCGCCGCCTTCGTCGCCCTGGCGCTCGCGCCGGTACCCGACCACTGCATGGTGGCCAGCTGGCATGTGAGCGCTCTGTGCGGTCGTGACCTGTGGCAGATCCTGGTCACGTCGCCCGAGGTGCTGATCTTCGCCCTGTTCATGGTCCCGGACCCGCGCACAGTCCCCGACGGCCAGGCGGCGCGATTCGTCTTCGGCGTCGTCGTGGCCCTCCTTTCGGTCCTGCTGCTCGGACCGACAACCCTTGAGTTCTGGACCAAGACTGCGATCCTGGCCAGCCTGGTCATCGCGTGCGCCGGCCGGTTCGCGCTGGCCCGGCTGCTGGAGCCGCTCGAGGAGGGCGGGAGCCCGGTGGCCGCGCTGCGACGCCTGGGCTGGCGTACACCTGCGATCGCCGCCGCGACCCTGGTCTGCGTTGGCTGCGTGCCGCTCGCGTCGGATCTGTCGACGCACAGCCCGGTCCCCGCTGCCGAGCTGTCGGACGGTTCGTTGCCGGCGGTCGTGCTCATCGTCGGAGCCGGACCGGAGCCGGCCGGATGGATAGCCACCTCCGCGGCCAGCTCGCTGCCATCGCTGTCAGGGAATGCACTACCTGTGTCCGGGACGGCACGCGTTTGGGTGCTGCCTTCGATACCGAGCGTGAGCATCGCCTCGAATGTGCTCGACTTCGATCCGAAGCTCAGCCAGTCGGACGCCAGGCGGATGGCCCACGATGTCGTGCTCGACCTCGTCATCGAGTCCGAGGCTCGGCGCGCCCACGACTTCACGCTCGCCGCCACCGGCGCCGAGGGTGACGCGCTGAAAGAGTTCACCGACGTGATCAAAGGCGACCGCGGAACGATCGTCAAAAAGACCTACAGCTTCAGCTCGGTGAGCTTGAATCTGTACCTGCCCAAGTTCGCCACCCAGGCGGCGCGGTTGATAGGGGTGACGCTCAACGGCACCACCACGCTGAGCACGCTCGACAGCAGCGGTCACGTGGTGTCACAGGTGACGCAGTCCTACAACAAGAGCTGGGGGCTGGGGTCTCCATCGACGGATGGGACGTACTCGGTGATCGGAAACGACTACACGGACCTGACTAAAGCGTAGTAGTCGCGGCCTTCGGAATCCCGTCCGGCTCATACATCGCCGGCGGCTCGATCCCGAATGTGTCGGCGAGTCTCACGAACAGGTTGAAGAGAGCCGCGTCGTAGGCGGCCTCGGCGATCTGCTCGTCGCTCCAGCCCACGTCGCGCAGGCCCTGCACCTGCTCGTCAGTGACCTTGTAGGCGGCGCGGGTGATGGTGCCGACGAAATCGAGCAGCAACCGCTCGGGCCGGCTCAGGCCGGCCGCGTCGAGGTCGCCGTCACGCAGCGCTTGAGCAAGCTGTGAGTACTGCTCTCCCTGCAACTGCAGGAACCACGCATGGGAGCTGAGTCAATACCTGCACCTGTTGAGGGCGGAGACGTACGACGCGACCATCTCGTGCTGTGCGCGAGTGAGGGCGCCGTCGCTGAAGTGCAGGCGTGACGCGGCGTCGATCGCCTGGAGGAAGTCGGGGCGCAGGCTCATGGTGCGCAAGATGTCGGGCACGACCTTGGCCACGCTGCGGCTCTTCGCCGCGGCGTAGATGCCGGCCAGGGGGCCGGTGGCCTCGCCCTCCTCGACCATCTTGATTCGGGCCATCAGCGGCTCAACGTCTTCTCGTCAGGTGCGGTTACGAGTCCATCCCACGACCACATCGGCATCGGCAGCGCCGCGCCCACCTGCGCTCCGGCCGGTGAGTACGAGTCGACCTCGCGGGTTGCCCATTCCATGTAGGCGCGGATCGCGTCGCGGAACTCACGGTCGTCCGGCAGGCCCGCGTCGTCGGCGCCCTGAATGAAGCAGGCGACGAAGCGCTCCGGAAACCGGTCACCGGTGCCCTCACCGGCGTGAATCTCGAGCATCCCTGAATGCCCGCCGAGCGACTCGCTGTAGCGGGGCGGTCCCCCCAGCACCTCCGCCCAGTACGCCGCCAGGTGCTCGAGGTGATTCGGGTTCAGTCCATGGGAGAAGGGGTGGTTCAGCTCCGGGTCCTGGAGACAGCGCTCGTGTGTGGCGGCGGCCAGCGCGATGAACGCCTCGTCACCACCGGCAAACTCGTAGAGGGATGGCCTGGTCATCTCCGGATGGTAACCCTGCCCTCGCGCTCCAGAAAGGCGCCCAGCGCAGCCGCGGCTGTCCTGATCGCGCTTTCTTCCCGCGGCCGGAACGGTGCGAGCGGGCGGATCTCGACCTGGACAACTTTCGGAGTCAGCGTCCGGCTCCAGGCGCCACGAACCCGCCCTCCGATGGTGACGATGTTCGACAGCATGCCTCCCATCGGTGTCGCATCGCGGTAATAGGCGAACAGCTTCGGATCGAACGAGATGGTGGGGTCGAGCAGCGCGGTGCGATCGCGATACGCGACGGTGAACTCGTCGAAGTTCGGCAGCAGGTGGGCGAGCAGGCCGTTCTTGGCAGGTCTTTCTTCATCGCCGAACCAGTAGTCGGTGCCGTCGATGGTTTCGCGGTGCAGTGCGGACCCGGCCAGGTGGATGCCCTCGCGAATCTGCTTCAGGGTGAGGCCCGACCACCATCCGAAATCCTTCAGCTGGGCGGGGCCGCGGCTGCGGAAGTAGCGGACGGTGAGCTCGGCCAGCGATCGCTCTGGATCGAGCCTCTTCGCTCCCTTCGCCCGCTCGGCGAGCAGCGCATAGGTGAACTGCTTGCCGCGCCTCGGTCCGCTCGTGATCACGTTGGCGTGCTCGGCGGTCGAGATCAGGTGGGGCAGCCTTTGACCGTCGGCCGAGATGCCGGCGGCGCTCAACACCTCTCCCAGCTCTGAACGGGTCATGAAGTGGGCACCTGAAAGCGCCTCGCCGAACAGCTCGATGGCGCGGCCTATGGTTCGCGGATCCAGCTCGAGCTGGCGGTGGCGGCCGGCAAGAGAGGCCATGACGCGGCCGGAGGTCAGCTCCTGGATCCACCGGATGTCCGCGGGCAGGACGAAGTGCCAGGTGGGCCGCATGACGTGGGTGCGCAGGATGGCGCCTGAGTCGAAGAGCCTGTCCAAGGCAGCGTCCGTGGCCCCGAGCACCCGCATGCCCAGAGCCCATTTGCCGGCGGCGTAGTCCTGTGACTG
>VBFO01000028.1 GCA_005881025.1 Chloroflexota bacterium
ACCTTGCTCATAGATGAATGCCCAGCGTCGCGATCAGGCCGGGTTTATCCCGGCCGTCCCCCACGCGTCTCAACTTCCAAGCGCCGCCATGCATCGCAAGTAGAACCCCAGAGGGGGTTCCGCGGGGGAGCGATCAATCAGTCCCACACCTGCCCGCGCTTGGCGCGCATCCTCAGATCTTCCCCGCGCATCTACCCGTCGTAGGCGAGCTGAGGGACGTGCTCACGCTCGAGGAGCCCGGCCACGAGCTTGCCGGCGCTCTGCCCCTGCATCTCGGCGTTGGGCCTGAGGATGATCCTGTGGGCGAGCACAGACTCAGCCAGCGTCTTGATGTCGTCCGGGATCACGTAGCTGCGACCCTGCACTGCGGCGTAGGCCTGGCTCGCGTGGTAGAGGTTCAGCGTCCCGCGCGTACTCGCGCCCAACGCCACCTCTGCATTGCCTCGTGTGCGGCTGACCAGCCGCGCGATGTACTCGCGCAGCTCGGGCTTCACGAACACTTCGCGCACTGCTGTCTGGGCGAGCTTCAGCTCGTTGGGTGAAACCACCGGCTGCAGCTCGAGCATCGGCGACTCGACCTTGTGCTGGCCGAGCAGGTTCGCCTCTTCCTTGTCCGTCAGGTAGCCGAGGCGCACCTTCATGAGGAAGCGGTCGAGCTGTGCCTCGGGCAGTGGAAACGTGCCCGAGTACTCGACGGGGTTCTGCGTGGCCATGACCATGAAGGGTTTGGGGAGCTCATGGGTCTCGCCGTCGATCGTGACCTGCCGCTCCTCCATCGCCTCGAGCAGCGCAGCCTGCGTCTTGGGGCTGGCGCGATTGATCTCGTCGGCGAGCATGATCTGCGCGAACACAGGTCCTGGCCGAAACTCGAAGTCGCTGATCTTCTGGTTGAAGGCGCGCACGCCGGTCACGTCGGACGGCAGCAGGTCCGGTGTGAACTGGATGCGTCGGAAGGTGCAGTCAAGCGATCGGGCGAGGGACTTCGCCAGCATCGTCTTACCGACGCCGGGCACATCCTCGATGAGCAGGTGGCCTTCGCAGAGCAGGGTCACGAGGCAGAGGCGGACCTCGTCCTCTTTATTGACGATCGCCCGGCCCACATTGGCAAGCACCGCATCGGCCACTCGAGTGACAACTTCGGTCTGCATCAGCCGCCCCCTCCCTCGCTCCCCGCCATGATCGGGATTATAGATTTGGGGGTTGGCCACGCTGGGTTATACGTTCGGATGGCCCGATTGGTTCCACCCTGCGTTACCGATCGGCTGCGAACGGCGTAATTCTCATCAGAGGCATGAAACGCCTGCTCGCGTCGGTCGTAACGCTCGCCGCTGTCGCATGCGGCTCCGCCAGCGTGGCCATTGGGCCGCCGCTCACGGTTCCGCAGCTCAAGTTCCGAGTCATCGACCAGGTCGGTCCCGTCGCCTACTGCGACCCGGACTCCTACCCTCTCGCCCACTCCGAGCTCGATCCCGCGCTCGCGACCTACCCCCAGATCAAGGCGGACGCCGAGCTCTACACCGCCATCGTGGCGCACGAGCACCTGCCTGCAGGCGACCTCACCGACGAACAGAAAGTGGTCGTTTACCGCGCGTACAAGAAGCTGCGTGCGCTCGCCCTCGCCCAGACCGGCAGCCACTACGACTTTGATTACACGAGTCAGACAAACTTCGATCACGTGACCGGCACCATCAGGTCGGACGGGGTGATCACCGTCGTCACTTATAAGCCAGGCGCGCGCCCGAACTGTCCGATCTGCCTGGCCGCGTCGACATTGATCGCCACCCCGACCGGAGATGTTGCGGTGACGAAGCTCGCGGCAGGAATGTTGGTCTGGACCCAGGCCGAGGACGGCACTCGCATCGCCGTGCCCGTGCTCGAGGTCGGCAGCACCGCGGTCCCGCCGACGCATCAGATGGTTCATCTTCGCCTCGCCGATGGCCGCGAGCTGTGGGCCTCGCCCGGCCACCGAACGGCGGATGGGAGACAGCTCGGCACGCTCGAGGCGGGCGACATGGTCGACGGATCGACTGTGGCGTTCTTGGCGCTCGGGCCGTACAACGGCGACCGCACGTATGACCTGCTGCCCGCCGGGGCTTCGGGCACCTACTGGGCCAACGGCATCCTGCTCGCGAGCACGCTGTCGCACTGACGGATCAGATCGTCAGTGCGAAAGTTTCGGTGAAGCCCGGGCCGTCGATCTGGATTCCGACGCAGAAGCTCGGACCGAGAGTGACCGGGCCGCTGATCGGCTTCTGCGATGGATCAGCGGATACCCCGGCCGTGAGACCCCACGGGATGAAGCCCTCGTTGGCTCGGCTGGAAGGCCGGCTCGCGTCGAACGCCAGCTCGGCGTGCTGCTGGACCGCGCGTCCGCTGAGCGTGTCTGAGCCGACGATCTGGCCAGCGGCAAAGGCGCCGACAAAGACCACCGGCTGGCCGGTGATCAGGTTCCGGCCTCTTACCAGCACTGCACCTTGTAGCCCGACTGGGACCTCGGCCACGTAAGGCACATAGACGCCCCAACGAGTCGAGGTCACGGAGCCATAGCCGGAGCTGGTCTCGGAGTAGAAGTAGATTGGCCCGGCGCCCCACCAACCCGTGGTCTGATCGAATTGAGTTGCGGGGCACGGGGCAGTAGCAGGGACGAGGTTCAGATTGAGCGATTTCGATTCGAGCTGGTGGAGTCGGCCAGGGTCGAGCTGGCCGGCGGGCACGCCCTTGATCTGCTGGCTTAGCAGCAGGCCACCGATCAGGATGCCCGCCACGATTGCGATCACCAGCAGCACCGCCACCAACGACATCGGAGCCCGCAGCCTGATCACCGATATCGACAACGACGGCCTTCGCACGCGTTCGCGAGCGGCTGATTGCACGACACGGTCTGGCATTCCCGCGGTCGCTGGCGCGAGCTCATCGAAGGCGAGGTGAATGTCTGTGCGCAGGCTCACTTGAGTGCCTCCTCGATGTCCACGCCGGGGCGCAAGCGCTGGATCGAGCGGTAGAGCCTCGCCCGGGTGGCGGAAACTGACATGCCGGCGACAGCCGCCACCTCTTCCAGCGGCAGGTCCAGGTAGAAGTAGAGAACAACGATCAGTCGATCGTCGTGACGCAGGCCTGCCACCGCGCGGCGGAGGTCGGCGCCGCGGACGGCACGGTCCTCCGCTGAGGCCACCGCCAGGTGATCGGGCAGGCCCAGAGAAACTCCAGCCAGCCACTTGCCGCGCCTTGCGTTGCGGCACTTGTTGGCGACCACGCCGAGAAACCAGGACCTCAGCTTCTCGGGTTCCCGGATCGAGCCCAGCTTGCGCCAGGCGATGACGGAGGCCTCCTGCACTGCGTCCTCAGCGGCGTGTGCGTCGTGGAGCATCGCGAGGGCAAGCCGAAAGCCCGGATCGATTAGAGGCCGAAGCAAGTCGGCAAAGGCACGCTCGGTGAGCAGCGGAGCGCTGGCGGGTTGCTGGACGTCGGCCACCTGCACGTCTTCACCGATCACTGTCAACGAAAACCAGGTTTGTTGCATCGGCTCGAAAACAGTTCACGGCTGCAACAAATCGCCTTGCAGCCCACAGCGATTGGCAGGGAACGTTCCGAATCCAATCCAACCAACAGGAGACCCGAAAATGAAATCTCGACTTCACCCATTGCTCCTGGTCTTGAGCCTCGTCGCAGCCCTGCTCGCCGGCGCGACGACGGGCTATCTCATCAGGCCGGCTTTCCCGGCCGGCGCCGCGACCATCGTCGTGCAGGCATCGCAGCCGGACGCCGACTCATGCATATGGGTCGACGGCCGCAAGGGCTGCTAGGAGACTTCTTCTTCCTCGACCAGTCGCAGCGGCGTGCTGACGTTCAATCCCAGGTGGCGGGCGAAAAAGCCCGCCACCCGCTCCACGTAGAGCGGCCTGTCGGCGAAGTACGCGCCCGTGTGCGGAGCGCCCTGGACGATCCAGATCTCGCGCGGCCCCCGATAGGCGTCATAGAGACGCCGGCTGTGGTTGACAGGCGTGATGGCGTCGGCCCCGCCATGGATGAAGAAAAGCGGGCGCGGCTCGAGCGAGCTGAGCACCGCCAGCGGGCTGCAGTCTGCAAGCCTGCTGCCGCTGCGAGCGCGCAGCATCAGTCCCGCGAGCCACACGAACGGAGCGCCCGGAAGTCGCGCCCGGCGCCGCACGTTCTCCACCAGCAGCGTGCGCAGGTCGCTGAACGGGCTGTCCAGCACCAGCGCCTCGACACCGGGCTCACCCGCAGCACCCAGCAGCGAGACCACGGCGCCCATCGAGTACCCAAGCAATCCGATGCGCGCCCTTGGGATCCGTTTGCGCGCGAACGCGATCACCGCCTGAAGCTCGAGCACCTCCTTCATGCCGAACGTGACCGGCGCGCGGTCGCTGCCGGACATGCCTCGGTACGAGTAGGTGATCACGTTGAATCCTTTCCGCCACAGGGCGATCGAGATGCCGAGCGCCCCCTGCCGCTGGCCCTTGTGGCCGCCTGAAACGATCACGGTCTGCGGTGACCCCGGCTGCCTGAAGTACCAGGCGCCGAAGGCGACCCCATCGGCGGTGGCCAGCTCGACGTCCTCATAGTCGGCCTGGAACTCGTAAGGCGTGAAGGTGAAGTCGTCCAGGTAGAAGGGCCTGGCGGGAACGAACGCCCTGACGTAGACGGCGTACGCCAGCAGCAGGTAAACCGCCACCAGCCCGAGGAGCGCAACCGCGACGAACTCCATCACGCCCTGTTTGAAGCTTACGGCGGGGGCTTCAAACCGTCGGCGTCAGACGAAGATCTGGCCCAGCTCGTAGAGCTCCTTGGGCACCCTGCGGGTCTCGGCCACTACCTCGGCCAGCGGCACCACCTGGACCTCTCCATCGCGCCGGATGGGTATGACCCCGCTCTTGCCGCCGGCGATCAGGTCGGCCGCGCACGCACCAAGGCGTGTGGCCCAGATCCGGTCAGTCGGCGACGGTGAGCCCCCGCGCTGCAGGTGGCCCAGCACGGTGACACGGGTCTCAAAGCCGGTTTCACGCTCGACCCGGCCGGCCAGAAGATCGCCGATGCCGCGCTTGGCCAGGCGCACATGCCCGAACGCATCCTTCTCCGCCTGGCCGCCCCCCTCCATCTCCAGCTCAGGGATGTGCGCCCCTTCGGCGACGACGATGATGCTGAACAGCTTGCCCGCGCCACGACGCCGGTAGAGGTGCTCGACCACCTCGCCCAGGCTGAGCTGGAACTCGGGGATGATGATGAGGTCGGCGCCGCCGGCGACGCCGCCCATCAGAGCGACCCACCCCGTGTCACGCCCCATGACCTCAACCACCATCACGCGGTGGTGTGCCGACGCTGTCGTGTGCAGGCGGTCAAGCGCGTCGGTGACAACTCCTACAGCGGTGTCAAAACCGATGCAGAACTCGGTCACCGCCAGGTCGTTGTCGATCGTCTTCGGCACGCCCACCGTCGGGAATCCAGCGTCGTGCAGCGCGGCGGCGACGCTCAAGGTGTCGTCGCCGCCGATGCCGACCAGGGCGTCGACCCCGTTGTGCTGAAGCCTGCGGATCGCCATCGCAACCCCGTCCTTCACTTTGAGCGGGTTGGTGCGCGAGGTGCCGAGGATGGTTCCCCCCATGGGTAGGATCCCTCGCACGTCCTGCGCGGTCATCTCCCGAATGAGCCCGTCCTCGAGCGTCCCGGCCCAACCGTTCTGCACTCCGCTGACCTGGTGCCCGAGCTGGAACGCTCGCCGCGCCACGGCCCTTATGGCCGCATTGAGCCCGGGCGCGTCGCCACCACCGGTGAGAATCCCGATCCGCATCAGCTGAATAGGTTAAGGCCCAGCCTGTCGGCAAGACTCTGCGGTGAAATGCCCGTCAGCGACGGGAGCACGAGGTCGGCATGGCTCAAATCGAGCCCCGATGTGATCGGGTTGGGGACCGCAACGCAGCGCATGCCGGCGGCTTTCGCGGCGCTCACTCCGTTGGACGAGTCCTCGATGGCGATCGCCTGATCCGCGGGCACCACCAGGCACGCGAGCACCGATAAGTAGAGGTCGGGTGCCGGCTTCACTGCCGGAACGTCATCCCGGCAGCGCACGCAGTCGAACTGGTGCAGGATGGCCAGCCGCTCGAGATGGCCGGTCACCCAATCCCGGGACGAGCTCGATGCCACCCCGACCTTGAGCCCCGCAGCCCGCGCCGCAGTGACCAGCTCCACCACACCAGGCAGCACAGCCTGGGCGAGGATCAGCTCGGCCCGGCGCTTGATCCGCTGCTCGAGCACCTCCGCATCGAGGGGCCTGCCCAGGCGCTCCTCGAGATGGCCCCGAGGGTCGAAAGCCGCGTTGGAGGAGCCGACGGTCTGGATCCAGCGCTCGAACGGGAGCTCTTCGCCGTGCGCCTGGTAGACCTCGAGCCAGGACCTGTAGATGGGCTCTTCGGTGTCAAGGATCAGACCGTCGAAGTCGAACACGAACGCTCGGATCAACAAGGACTAACCCGCATGCCAAAGATTTAGTATCGCCGCACATTTACGTGGGCACCAAGCAGGCGGCGGAAACTCCCAAGCAATCGGTGACGGCCGGCCTGCCGGCTGGACTGATCGTCGCCATCCCAGGCATCGCCCTGGTCGCCGTGGTCCTGATGCTGGTCGTCTTCTTCGGCTTCCTCGACGTGGGTCACAACCGTTCGGTCATCAGCCTGGTGACTCCGGACCCCGCCGCTGCCGCCGGCGTGGTGTCGCTGGCGGGCGGCGCCGAGGGTGTGACCCTCAGCATCGTGATCCTGGTCGTCTTCTACGGGATCCAGACCGCTGCGTCCCGCTACTCGCCGCGCATCATCGGAATCTTCACCCGCAACCCGTGGAACGCCCTCGTGTTCAGCTTTGCGCTGGCGTCGATCCTCTACACGTTCCTCGTGCGCGGCGAGATCAGGCCCGATTACGTGCCGATGTGGAGCGTGGCGGTGGCGGTAGCGCTGGCGCTCGCGAACTTCGCGGTCCTGCTCCCCTACGTCGTCTACATCTTCGACATCATGCGAGCCGAGACGCTGCTGAGCGGAATCAGGAAGCGTGCGTCGCGCGACCTCAGGCGGGCGGTGACCAACAAGGACGCGTATCGCCGCCGCAGCGGTCTGATGACCTGCATCTCACAGGTCACCGACATCGTTTTCGGCTCCATATCGCTTGGCGACCTGCCGGTGTCCATCAACGGCATCGAGGTCATGGGGCGTTTCCTGGCCGACGACTACCTGAAGGCCAAGAAGAGCCTCCACCAGGACTGGTTCCAGGTCGGACATGCGGACATGCCGGGTGCCTCGGACCAGATCCTCGCCGAGGTCAATCGCGCCCACACCTGGGTCGAGTACACAATCCTTTCCAGCTTTGTCGACTTCGTCGGTCTGACCCCGGTCCATCGCAAGGAGGCGGTGCACGCGATCGCGCTCGCCACGCGGGACATCGGGCTGGCGGCTATCGAGATCGGCGATCCGGAGGTGGCAGACCTCAGCGTCCGCTTCTTCAACACCTACCTCAGGGTCGCCATCAACCGATCGGCCCCGACCTTCGCATCGTCGACCATGAACGAGTACCGCCGGCTCGCGATCGGCGCGCTGGAGTGGAGGCCCGACCTGGCCGTCGAGTCCGCGGCCCACCTCCTTCGCTATGGCCGGCATTTCGACGAGGCCGGCATGCCCGCGATCTTCGGTGCCGCGGCAGAGGATGTCGCCGACCTGGCGATCGAGGCGCAGGGTCGCGACCCCGAGGTCACGCGCCGCCTCGCCCTGCTGCTGGTCCGCAACCTCTCGGAGCTGATCCCCAACGCGCGGCCGATCGGCCTGAACGGACTTTTCAAGGCGGTGGCCAAGCTCGCCTTCTGGGCGATGGCTTCGGATGCGAAGGACGTGAGCGCGGTTCTGGTCGAAGGCATCGCCGCTGCTCCGCCCGAATTTGTCGAAGGTGCACTCGACCGAATGGAGTCGATGCGCTCGGGCCTGTTCTGGGAGGTCAACGAGCGCGTGATCGCCTTCGACTGGGTCGAGGAGCCGCTGCGTGCGCAGATCCCGCGCCTGCGCGCGGCGCTGAAGCGCGCCAAGGGCGATGGTCAGGTGCTCGATGTAAGCCAGGTGGCGCCGGTGGCGCCGAACCTCGTCCAGCCCGAGCCGGTGGTGGTCGAAGAGCACAGCGAGGCGGTGCCGATCACCCAGCAGGTTTTGCGCACCGAGCCCAGCCTGGCCACCCCGACACAATGAATCGATGAGCGAGAGTCGCGACCTGCTCTTCCTGAGCCAGGCCGAAGTCTCCCGCCTTCTCGACCTCGACCGCCTCTTCGACGCCCTCGCCGGAGCTTTCGTCGAGCTGAGCGCCGGCCGCGCATCGGTTCCGCCACGGATCGCGGCGCGCACCGCGTCGGGGGGCCTCCTGGGCGCGATGCCCGGATATGTGAGCGGCGTGCTGGAGGCAAAGCTGGTCTCGGTCTTTCCGCAGAACCATGTTCGAGGCATGCCGTCGCATCAGGGGTTGATCGTCTTGTTCGACGAGAACACCGGGGCGCCGATCGCCGTGATGGATGGCGTCGCGATCACCGCGATTCGCACTGGTGCGTCGGCGGCGGTGGCGGCACGCTGGCTGGCGCGGCAGGACTCCGCCACGCTCGCGATCCTCGGCGCCGGCGTGCAGGGGCGCTCAAACCTTGAGGCATTCTCCCGGTCCCGGCCGTTCAAGGAGATCCGCGTCGCCTCGCGCAACGCCGACAGCGCCAAGGCCCTTGCTGCTCAGAACCCTGCGGCGATCACGTGCGCGACATTCGAAGAGGCGGTGCGCGGGGCGGACATCGTGTGCTGCTGCACCGACGCCCGCGAGCCGGTGATGAAGTACGAGTGGCTGGTGCCGGGCGCCCATGTCAGCTCCGTGGGCGGGACCTTCGGGCCCGAGATTGACGCGCAGACCATCGGTGCGGGAATGCTGTTCGTCGAGTCGCGTGAGTCCGTCCTTCAGCCACCGCCTGCTGGTGCGCACGAGCTCCAGGGGCTGAAGCCAGAGTCCCTCACGGAGGTGGGACAGGTGATCGCCGGCACCGCGCCCGGCCGAACCGCCCCTGAGCAGCTGACCGTGTACAAGTCGACAGGCCACGCGGTCGAAGACGCGGCGGCTGTGAAGATCGTTTACGAACGCGCGCTGGCCGAGGGAGCCGGCCAGCGCGTCACGCTTTGACGACTAACTCAGAAGACCACCACGGTGCGGGCCACAGCTCACGAGCGCGCCTGGCGGCCTCGGACCCGTTGGCCGCCGGCACGATCGGGTAGCGGAGAGCGCCGCTCGTAAACGGCGACGCTCCAGGGCCGAAGGTCCTTCCCGTCCTTGCCCTGGACCCGCACGGCGCCGTCGTACACGGTCATGAGGCTACGAACGGTAGCTAGAGCCCGATAGGGCCACCATCATGGAAATTGATGAACTCGGGGGCCGGAAAACCCTTACGCGAGGACTTCCTGGCGATGCTGAAGGTGGCCGATCGCCTGGCGCCTGACCTCCTCGAAGCCCTCCTTCAGTCCCTTGCGGAGGATCCGGGCGCAGGCGGCCGCTGAGTACAGCCGCGGGATGAAGACGAAGTCCGCGCCGGCTTCGTAGAAGCGCAGCGCCTGCGGGATGTGCTCGGTCGTCAGGACCACGCGCACATGCGGAGCCTGGGTGCGCACGTTCTTCAGCAGCCGAAGGTTGCTGGTGCCTCGGAGAACATCGTCGGTGATGCTCGACACGACAAGGTCTGCGGCTTCCACGCCGGCATGGCGGAGCGTGTCGGCGTGGGCGATGTCCCCATAGACCACCTTGATGCCGCGTCGCCTGAGCTCTCGCATGACGGTGGGGTTGAAGTCGATGACCATGATCTTGCTGACGAAGTCTTTCGATTCCTCGACATCGCCCTCGTGCTCAAACTCATAGAGGATGGAGCTGGCGTCCCGGAAGAAGCCGAGGAAGACAACCGGGTAGCGCTCTGCCTCCTCTTCCTGTGCGGCCGCGACGTCCAGATCCCTGAGCCCGATCCGCTTCAGCAGGCCGGTCAGCAGGTTCTGGATTCTGTAGCTCGAGTTGATCATGTAGGTCGAGGCCACCGATGTGACCGCGAAGGTGAGGATCACGACTGTCAACACGTCAGTGCCGATCTGCTGCGGGCGAGCGGAGACACCGAGGAACGCGATCACAATCGAGAACTCGCTCACCTGCGCCAGGTTGATCGCCGGCACAAGGCTGGTTCGCAGCCCGAGGCGCAGGGCGTAAAGGATCGGCACCACCACGACGCGGCTGAGGATCACGAACACCGACGCGACGGCCACCAGACCCAGCACCCGCAGACTAGGGATGGGTATCTGCATGCCCAGCGCGACAAAGAAAAGAGTCACGAAGAAATCGCGAATGCTCGTCGCTTTCGCCATCACGTCGAGGTTGTAAGGGAACGTAGACAGGCTCACGCCGGCAATCAGCGCCCCCATCTCCCGGGAGAGGCCGATGAAGCTCGCCACGCCTGCGACAAAAAAGCACCACGCCAGCCCTGTCACCAGCACCAGCTCAGGCGCCTTGGCCACCGAGCGGAACAGATAAGGAAGGACGTACTTCGATAGTGCCAGTGCGCCTACCACCAGCAGTGCGCCCTTCCACAGCGAGAAGGCGAGCGGCAGCAGGTTGGGATTGGAGATATTGGGCTGGACCGCCAGCATCACCACCGCCCACAGGTCCTGGATGACGAGCACGCCGAGTGTGATGCGGCCCGGCAGCGTGTCCAGCTCCATCCGGTCGTTGAGCAGCTTGACCACGACCAGCGTGCTCGACAGGCTCATGCAGGCAGCGAGGTAGATCAGGGAATAGTCGCCGCCGCCCACACGCGCACCGAAGAGCGCGAAGTAGCCGAGACCGAGGGCGATGCAGATCGGGACCTGAAGCGCGCCCGTCAGGAGCATCGGCGGGCCTGCCGACGCGAGCTTCTTCAGGTCGATCTCCAGGCCGATGACGAAGAGCAAAAGGATGAGTCCGATCTCGGCCACGGTCTGGATGCTCGTGAGGTCGGTGACCCACTTCAGTCCGACCGGTCCGATGACCACGCCCGCCAGCAGGTAGGCAAGGATCAGCGGTTGGTGCAGCCGCCAGCCGATGAGCGCGAGCAGCGCGGCGGCGCCGACGCAGATCGCGATTCCGGACAGCAGGTCTGTCGGGATCGTCACTTCAGGGGCGAAACCAACCCAGAGGATTCAGGCGAGCGGTCCATGTGTCCCCACCGCTGCTCCACGGAGGCGCGATCCTGCGGGTCGCCGGCGATCGCGAATCGCGGGTTGTGGATGGCGTCCACCAGGACGCCTGCCAGCCGTTCGGCGGCTTGCATCCCCTCCTGCGGCGCGGCCCCATCGCCGATCCAGCGACCGATTCCCCGCGAGCGAGTGTTCTGTCCAATCCGCGGGCTGCCGGATCCGAGGCAGAAAAGCGAAACCTGTATCCCACTTCCCGTCGTCTGATGCGCCAGCCCCTCCGTGAACGCCGCGAGCGCCGCGTGACCGGTGTCGTAGGCGATGGTCAGCGGATTCTCAGGATGCAGCCCGCCGAATGCAACCACGTTGATCAGGTGCCCGGAACGCCGCTCGGTCATGTGGGGCAGGAAGGCCAGTACCGTCCGCACGGCGCCCATGAGGTTGGTGTCCAGCATCCAGGTCCAGTCCTGGCTCGTGATCCTGTCCAGCTTGCCCTGCAGCAGCACGCCGGCCGCGTTGACGACGACGTCCACGTGGCCCATCGACTTGATCGCGCTGCGGGCAAGCGACCGCACCGACGTGTCGCTGCGGACATCCGTCGCAAGTGCGATCGCAGCTTCGGCGGTGCCGAGTCGGAGGATCTCGTCGACTGTTCGCTCCATGCGCGGTGCGTCGAAGTCGGCGGCGACGATGTTCGCGCCCTGACGCGCGAACGCAAGCGCGACCGAACGGCCAAGACCGCTTCCGGCGCCGGTGATGAGCGCGACCTTCCCGGACATGGCGCCGTGCACGACCGGAAACTATGCAACGCCCGGCGCCGTCTTGCACCGGCTTTGGCATGATCTCCCGGTGCACTACCGCCATTGGTGGGCCCCCTGCTTGCTCTTGGTCGCGGCATGCGGCCCCTTCTGCGGTCCAACCGCATTCAGCCTGGGCAGCACGTCAGTCGACCCGAGCTACTCATGTCCGGTAGGCACGGGGCAGCAGGCGTACGACCTGCACGTCACAGTCCCGGCTGACAACCCCACCTCCCAGGACGTGACCATCAAATCCGCGACCGCCTCCATGGTCGTGGCCGCCGTCCATGGGCGCTGGCAGCAGCCGGTCGGCTTCCGCTATGACGCGGGTCAGGTATCGGTTTCACCGAACAAGGTGGGGTCGCGTTCGAAGGCCACGCTGCACCTGACCATCCCAAGCGCATGCAGCAACAGCAAGCACTCGGGCACAGCTGACAACTACGCCGACTACACGGTCGAGGTGACCCTCGTCACATCCGCCGGCACCCACAAGCTGACCGCCCAGAACAAGCACCGCATCCTCGCGCCATAAAGCGCCTCAGCTGTGGGCTCAATGAATCCGGTGTCGTGCGGGCCCCAGTGCGCGCCATGATCGGAGCCCCATCCTTTCCCGGGCGGCCTCGACCAGGCCCACATGAGCTCCAGGGGCGGGACGTGCGCGCACCAGCCTGAGGCCCGCCACGGCGGTGACCGTCAGGTGGAGCACCGGAGCGAATCCCACGTCGGCATCCGCCTTCTCGGCCGGATCGTCGATGCTGCCGATCCACAGCCGGGACATGCCTTCGTCGCGAGCTCGCGCCACGATTGCATGTAGCAGCGCGCGGTACATGCCCAGCCGGCGATGCGGTGCCAGCGTGAAACAGTTCCAGATGTACGCCTCGCCTTCGTCGGGCGTGAATTCCAGCGAGAGCTCGCCGATCCATTCCGATCGCGTGGACAGCCAACCGTAGGCGATCACGTCCTCGCCGTCGACGACGCCGAAGCACCTGCATCCGCGCGCAAAGCGAGCCTGAACCCGGTTCCCTTCAGAGCCCATGGCGGCGACGAGCGCGGTGGCGTGACCAGGCTGGATCTCGACGACTCGGGCCCTCTGGACAGACAACGGCGGAGCCGGTGAGGCCAGCTCCGCCGCCCAGATCTTGCTTCGAATCAGAACCTGAAGTGCAGGTGCCGGATCGCGTCGATCACCTCTTCGTCACCCCGAGCCGAGCCACCCGGGAACCGCTGGAAGAAGGTCAGCACCGCATCCGCTGCGTTGTCGAACTTGATCACCGCGTCGCAGCCCTCGAAGTTGCCCTTTTCCGGCTCGGCCGACCACTTGCCGTCCTTGACTGTGGCCCGCCACTTTCCGCCCCACGCACCGAGGACGTCGATCCCGTACGTGAACTCCTTGCCTTTCGAAGTCTTCTCGTCCACCGTGTACTGCCAGAAGACGAAAGCGAATGGAAGGATGAGGCCGGCCGTGGCCTCGTCGATCGTCGCAAGCTTGTCGCCCAACCCGTACTCGATGTCGTACGGATGCACGCCGTAGTCCATGATCTGAAATGTTCCATAGAACCCGGCAGGCACCGGACCTGCGAACGGGTGATAGACCATGAAGCTGGTCCACTCCTCGGGCGTGAGCTCGTCAAGCATCTTGTCGAGCTTCTGCGCGTCCTTCTTGAATCGATCGAGCGCCTCCTCGCGCGAGAGCTTGCGGAAGTCGAGGGCGTGGTCATTGAGGGTCTCGCCCATCACCGGCAGGCCGAGCGCGGTCCCTTCCTTGCCCGCCTTCGCGGCATCCCAGTTCTTGAAGTAACCCTCCATGACGTCGATCATGTGGCCGACAAGGTCACGCGTCTCCCAGCCCGTGCAGCGCGTCTGCACGTTCCAGTTCTTCGGGTCGGACACCATGCGCGTGAAGTTTTCGCGGTCGCGTCGCATGACGGTCAGCACCGTCTCTTTGCCCTCGGCCGACATCGGGTTGACCGGGGCGATAGTGGCCGTGCTCATCAGCTGCTTACCCTCCCTTGAATCAAGTCTGTCGGTACGACTATCGGCGTCAGGACCTGGTCGAGGCGGTCCCGTCTGACCTGGAACCAAGGCGGCAGGCTCAGGCTGGAGCCCAACGCCTCGGGTTTCTCATCGATCGTGAAGCCAGGGCCGTCGGTCGCGATCTCGAAGAGGATGCCGCCCGGCTCGCGGTAGTAGATCGACTTGAAGTACCAGCGGTCGATGACCGGCGTGACGTTGCGGCCGGCCGCGAGCAAAGACTCGCGCCATTCCTTCTGACGCTCGTCGTCCGGGACGCGCCAGGCCACGTGGTGCACGGTCCCGATCGACTCTTCGCCCACCGGTCCTTCGGGCGACTCGACCACGTCCAGCGTCGAGTCAGGGCCCCCTCCGCCGGTCTCAAAGCGTGTCCGGCTGCCTTCACGCGCGCCGCGGCGGAAGCCCATCGTCTTCGTGAGCAGCTCGATGGTCGCGCCCGCCTCGGCCACCGTCATGGTGACCGAATGGAAGCCCCGGATCGCATGCTCCGCCGGCACCGGTCCGTTGGGCCACGGAACTGTGTGGAGGCTGGTGGCTCTGGGGACGAGCTCGAGCTCGATGCCGTCCGCGTCCTGGAGGACGAGCACCTCCGTGTCGAAGCGGCTCGTGCGGGTGGCTTCGACCCCAAGCTTCTTCAGTCGTGACCTCCAGAAGTCGAGCGAATCCTCGGGCACCGTGAAGGCGACGGTGGTGATCTGGCCGCTTCCGGCATTGCGCCTGGGCCAGGTGGGCCAGCCGAAAAACGTCATCGCCGTCCCGGGGGAGCCAACGTGATCGCCGAAGTACAGGTGATAGGTGTCGGGGAGGTCCTGATTGATGCTCTTCTTGACGAAGCGCAGGCCCAGCACGCTGACATAGAAGTCGACGTTCTTCTGGACGTCGCCCGTGATGCAGGTCACGTGGTGGATGCCCGGAATGCTGGCAGGCAAGCTTCGGACCTCAGTTACCGATGGCTGTGGGCGAAACCTATGTTAGTCCCGGTGTCTGGCCCCGGAGGTGCTCTGAAGCCTCGTCCTCGACGCGCGCCCAGATCTCGGTGGCCAGGGGATCGGACTGCTCCTCCTGGAGATGGGCCACCAGGCCGATCGCCCGTGCCATGACCGCCAGCCCGCGGCAGATCTGCCACGGGAACCCCAGCTCGCTGGCGATGGCACCGATGGCGCCTGTGGCGTTCACCGTCAGCTCTCGTCCGAAGCTGCGCGTGGCCTCCTCGGCGACCGCCTGGATCAGTTCGACGTAACGACCCGAGAATCCGTTCGCTGCGGCGACCTCGAAGAGTCGCGGCGTCCGCGGGTCGATCGGCTTGTGGATCGGGTGCCCGAGCCCTGGGACGGCTCGCTTCGCCTCGCGCTGCCTGGCCACGATGCCCTCGGCGAGCGTCAGCAGGTCTGCATCCTCGCCCACGTCTCGAAGGGACTCCTGCAGCATGCGTGCCACCTCTTCGGCAGGGCCACCGAAGCGGTCACCCATGCCGAGCAAACCGGCCGCCACCGCCCCCTGGAGTGCTTCGGGCGCGCCCAGATGCGTGAGCCTGGCCGCGATCGTGCTGGGGGTCATTCCGTGCTCCACCAGCGTGATCGTGATGGCGTTGAAGACCTTCGATTCTTCGGCCGACGGCAGCCGGCCCTTCAGCTCGAGGAAGGCGAAGTCGCCGAGCGACACGTTCCCGATGAGGTCTGCGAGGTCGAGTCCCCGCACCACGATGCGGTCGGGCGTGCTCCAACCCATCTCGGAGCGAAGCTTCTTTCGCTTCACGTCTGCCTGACCAGCCGGGTCTTGTAGCCGGCCGCGCCGAATTCTTCCTCCGCCACCAGCTGCACCGTGCAGCGGAAGATGAGGGCCGAGCGCACCGCCCTCTCTATCTCGGCCGCCAGCTCAGTGTCGCCAAGGCGAGCTTTGGGGACCTCGACCTCCAGCGGCACCGGCGGCTCGACTGTCATCTCCGAGCCACGACGCACCACCCTCGCCCGGCCGGTGACGCGTGGCCGGAACTCACCCACAACCGCCAGGATCGCGCTGGGATAGACCTTCACGGCGCGAACTATGAACATGTCGTCGCGCCGGCCGAGGATGCGCATGCGAAACGTCGTCCGGCCGCACCCACAAGTCCCGCCCTCGATCCTCACGATGTCCCCGCCCAGGAAGCGGACGACAGGCATTGCCTGCCGCGTGAGGTGCGTATACACGAGCTCGCCCACCGCCCCGGGCTCGATTTTGATCGGCTCGCGAGAGTCAGGTTCGACGATCTCCACCCAGACATGGCCGCCACCGCAGAAGTGCATGCCTTGCTGATGAGGACATTCGCCGAACAGCGAGGGAGCCACATCGCCGATGCCCATCACCTCGTTGACAGTCCCACCCAGCACGGCCTGGATGTGGTCCCGTACAGCGGGTATGCCACCACCGGGTTCGCCGCCGGTGACGACATGTCGGAGGGGGGCGATCTTCTCGCCGGCGCTTTCGAGTCGATTCGACAGGTACTGAGCAAAGGATGGCGTGGTCAGCAGGGTGTCGAACACGCCGGCTCGCATCCCGAAGAGCACCCGGTCCGCATCGCCGGGCCCGACCGGCACCACGCGCGAGCCGATCCGGCTGAGGACGAAATACGTGTGCCCGGCGACGAATGGGCCGGCGCCGAAGGTCGACAGCACCGAGCTGTGCTCATGCACCCCTGAAGCGAAGTAGGTGCGGGTGCCGATGGTGGTCCAGGTCTCGATGTCAGCCTGTGTCAAAGCCAGCACGCTCGGGGACCCCGTGGTGCCGCTCGTCTGGTACACACGCTTGACCGATTCGGGCGGCACGCAGAGGTTGCCTCCAAAAGGAGGACGCTCGTCGATGGCCTGCTTCAGATCGGTCTTGGTGCTGAACGGAAGGCGGGTGATGTCCGCCAGGCCCACCGCGCTCGCGGCCACGCCAGCCTCTCGAAATCTCCGCGAGTAGAAGGACGAGTGCTCCATCAGGTGGCGAAACTGGCGGTCCCAGGACGCCGAAGCCCGCGCGAAGGCCTGGTCGTCCGACTCGGTCTCGACCTCGCGGTCCCAGATCCAGTCGGCCTCGCACGCATCGCTGCTCAGCCGCCCGGCCCGAATCGGCCCCGAGATCACGTCGCCCAGATCCTATGCAAGCGAGGGCCCTTCCGGCATCTGAGCGCTGTCGAGCCAGGTCTTCAGATGGGCTTCGGCCAGCTTGCGCGATCCTTCGAACGGACCGGCCGGATCCTCCATCGCCTCGCGGGTCAGCTCGCGGATGCGTTTCTCGACAGCAGCCACAGCCTCGGCGGCGCTGGTCAATCCCTGCGTCGCGTATCCGATGGTCGCACCGGAGTTGCAGACGAAATCGGCGAGGGTTGTGATGCCGCGGTCCCACAGCACCTCCAGGCCCTGCTTGGTGTACGGCACATTGGCAGCGGGCGCGACGACCCTTGCCTGGAGCGTTCTCGCGCGTGATTCATCGATGACGCCGATGCGCGCCCCGGGGACAAGCACGTCGGAGCCGACCTCGAACAGCTCGGCCGCTGGGCTCACGGGCTCGTCGACATGCTCCACCAGCCGATCGCCGTGCTCAGCGCGCAAACGCAAAAGCTCTTCGACATCGAATCCGGACGCCCGCCGCACGCATCCGTTGATGGTCGAGAAAGCGATCACGCGCGCGCCGCGCCGGGACATCTCGAGGGCGGTGGCCCCTCCCACCTTGCCGAAGCCTTCGATTGCGACAGTCTTGCCTTCCAGGGATCCGAGCACGGTCTCCGCGGCAACCGTGACTCCCAACCCGGTGATGAAGGCATCCAGCGTCATGCCCTCGTAAACCGTATGCATGAGGCTCGCCTCTTCGTTACCCGGGAGAGAGCTGAAGTCCTCGGGCCGCGTCCCGAGGTCGGTCGCGGTGAGAAAGGTGCGCTTCTCGATGAGCGGTCGGATCTCTTCGCAGTAGTTCTTGATGGCGGGCTCTCGCTCCGCGTCAGTGGCTCGGATCGTCGCCTTGGCGCCGCCGTAATTCACGCCGAGAACCGCGAACTTGTACGTCATCGCGCGGGCGAGCAGCTGAGTCTCGCGCTCGGTCACGTCCGGTGCCAGGCGGGTGCCGCCGGCGCTGGTCGGGCATTCGAAGTCGAACGCCACATAGGCGTCAACAGTCGTCAGCCGCAGCGTTCGCATGGCACTAAGTGTCCCGCAACGGAGTGTCGCCGCAGATCCGCGGCATCGGCTGCCGGAGCCAAGGAAGGGGTGGCGCTGGAAGGAGCGCATCGGAGATGCGTGACTACACAGCGCCGGGACCCCTGACGCCGGCTTCAGCGCCGAAGGCGCCCGGCAGCCTAGGCCGCGCAGATGCGCGAAACGTAGGCGCGGGACACTAGGGTTGGCATACGGTGCCCGAGCTACTGTTGACGACTGTCGTCGGGAGCTATCCGCAGCCCGACTGGCTCGTCGATCGCGCGATGCTGGGAAGCCGGCTGCCCCCACGAACGCGCGCGAAAGAGATCTGGCGGGTGGCACCAGAGCAGCTCGAGCAGGCCCAGGACGATGCCACGGTGGTCGCCATCCGAGACCTCGAGCGCGCAGGGATCGACATCATCACGGACGGCGAGATCCGCCGCGAGAGCTATTCGAATCGCTTTGCGACTGCGCTCCAGGGCATGGACCTCGACCGGCCGGGCACCGCCCTCGACCGCACTGGGCATCCGACCCCGGTGCCCCGCGTCGTCGGTCCCGTCCGGCGCACGCGGCCCGTCGAGGTTCGCGACGTCGAGTTCCTACGCGCCAACACCGACCGGCCCATCAAGGCCACCCTGCCTGGTCCATTCACGATGTCGCAGCAGGCGCAGGACGACTACTACAAGGACGAGGCCGAGCTGGCGATGGCGCTCGCAGTCGCCGTCAACGAAGAGATTCGCGCCCTGTTCGCAGCGGGCGCAGACGTGGTTCAGATCGACGAGCCCTACCTGCAGGCTCGGTCGGAGAAAGCCCGACGATTTGCGATTCCGGCCATCAATCGCGCGCTCGACCGGGTCCAGGGGACGACCGCGCTGCACACGTGCTTCGGATATGCGCACATCGTCCACGAGCGCCCAAACGGCTATCCGTTCCTGGCCGAGCTTTCGGAGACCCGGGCGGCACAGATCTCGATTGAGTCTGCCCAGCAGAATGTCGACCTTTCGGTGCTGAGCGCGCTCAAGGACAAGCAGCTGATCGTCGGCGTGATCGACCTCTCGGATGAAAGCCCGGTCGAGGATGTCGACACCGTCGCCTCGCGCATCCGAAACGCGCTGCGGTTCGTGGATGCCGAGCGGCTGATCCTCGCGCCCGATTGCGGCATGAAGTACCTGCCGCGTGAGAAGGCATTCGGCAAGCTGTCCGCGCTGGCGCAGGCAGCGGCGCGGGTGAGGTCCGAGCTCGCCTAGACGATGTTGCCGGAGATCTCGGGCGCCTGAGTCGGAGCGCTCACCCCGGTAGGGCCGGCCTCCACCGTCACGGCTATGAGCTTGTAACCGCCGAGCGATCGGTTGACCACGATCTGGGCCTCCCCACGGGCGTCGGGCGTGAAAACTCCGGCCGCGTCAGCGTGGTTTCCGGCCGTGATAAGCCACAGCTCATAGACGCGTCCAGGCTCGACGGCGGGCAGGTCGGTGAAGTGGATGATCGCGACCTGACCCTTCACATACGTCACATCGCCGGTGACGTTGGACGCAGCACCGGAGCCGGCCAGGGTGAAGTGGGAGACCTGCGGTCCGGACTGTGGGGGTGTGGCGCGCAGCGCGTTGCCCATGAGCAGGCCTGCGAGCAGAGCGACCACGGCGATGGCGGCCACGGCGGCGAGGGGCAGCCGCATGGGCGCCGGCCGCCGAGCCGCGGTCAGGACGCGCTGGCGGAGCGCAGGCGGTGGCTCGACTCGCTCGACGCTGAGCGCGAGCGCGTTCAAAACCTGTTCGTCCATGCGCTGCCCTTGATCAGACATCCACCAGGCCTCTCTCCCTCAGATACGTAGCGAGCTTGTCCAGGGCAAGTCGCATCCGGCCTTTGACAGTGCTCAGGGGTACCCGGGTGAGCTCTGCGATCTCAGCCTGGGTGAACCCACCGAAGTACGCGAGCAGAACCGCGTGCCGCTGCTCCTCCGGCAGCTCGGCGAGCGCGGACGTGACGGCTGCCCGCTCCTGCGCGCCGACAGCCTGGTCCTCGGGCCCGGCCTGGGCGGACTCGACTTCCGGGCGCAGCGCCAGCTCCCTACGCTCGTGGAGGGAGCGACCGCGGAGCAGGTCGACAGCCCGGTTTCGAACGGCCGCCACCAGCCAGGACCTCAGCGTGCCCCTGGTCGCGTCGAAACCCGACGCTCCCC
This sequence comes from Chloroflexota bacterium, assembly GCA_005881025.1. Taxonomy (GTDB): domain Bacteria; phylum Chloroflexota; class Dormibacteria; order Dormibacterales; family Dormibacteraceae; genus CF-54. The sequence continues at coordinate 20,375 of VBFO01000028.1, forward strand.
GCCAGACCTTGAGGAACGCATCCTGGACAACGTCCTCGGCGCGGCCGGGGTCGCCGAGAACGCGGAGCGCGACCGAGTAAGCCAGACCGCCGTACCTGTCGTACAGCTCGGCCAGCGCCGACTGGTCGCCCGCGGCCAGCGCCGCGCCAAGCTCAGGGTCGGACCGGGCCATGGGTCCAATCTTGCGGTCGGGGCGCCCGAGGCTCCGACTGGACGGCGCTTCGCGCCTCTAGTCGGCCTCCACGAGCTGATAGCTTGGGTCACCGCCTCGACGCCCGGTCAGCTCGGCCACCGGCGAGTGCTTCGGACGAGCGATGGCCCACGACTCGGTTTCGATGAGCCGCCAGGCCCAGTCGGGGTTCTGCCGCGCGCGGGCCCTGGCCTCGTAAAGGGCCCTGGACATCAGCTTGATGCCCGACAGGCCCGGCAGCCTGCCGATCTTCTCATCGAGGGCAAGCAGGTCCTCCTCGCCTTGCTCATCGTCGAAGAGATAG
>VBFO01000044.1:0-29676 GCA_005881025.1 Chloroflexota bacterium
GGGCTGGCCCGGCGCCGCGGGCTGGCCCGGCGCCGCGCGACCTTGGCTCTCGCTCGAGAACCTCAAGCAGGTCGCCGGCGGCGCGACAGCTGCGCTGGTCGCTACGACCGCGTTGGCGTGGCTCTTGGTGATCGTGCTTTCGATGCGGCGCCGGCGAAGAGCGGTTGTAGGCTAGTCAGGCCCAGCGCGCGAAAGCCGCCTCCCCTACCCGCTTTCAGCGTTCCCTACTTCCCCAGCGGCCGATAGTTCTTCTTGTAGAACTCCCAGTAGTCGCCCGACTTCAGGGGCCGCCACCACTGCTGGTTTTCCTGATACCAGCGCACAGTGCGCTCCAGGCCTTCGGCGAAACCAACCCGTGGCTCCCAGCCGAGCTCCGTGATGTGCGCGATGTCAAGCGCGTATCGGTAGTCGTGACCCGGGCGGTCCGCCACGAACTCGATCAGGCTCCTCGGCTTCTTCATGATGTCGAGCACTGCCTCGGCCACCTGGCGCCCACTGGTCTCGGCGCCGGTGCCGACGTTGTAGACCTCGCCAGCCGGCGCTTCGTGAAGCACCAGGTCGATCGCCCGGCAGTGATCCTCGACGTAGACGAAATCCCTCACCGCCGAGCCGTCGTTGTACAGCGGCAGCTTCAGATCGTCGATGGCGTTCGTGATGAGCACAGGCACGAGCTTCTCCGGGTACTGATGCGGGCCGTAGTTGTTCGAGCCCCGAGTGATCAGCAGCGGCAGGCCGAAGCTGGCCGCATAGGCACGCGCGATGTGCTCCCCTCCCGCCTTGCTCGCCGAGTACGGGCTGCGCGGGGCCAGCGGATCGCTCTCACGCGAACGCCCCTCGGGCACGTTGCCGTACACCTCGTCGGTACTCACCAGCAGAAAGACCTCATGCCCGTGCTTGCGCGCTGCCTCACACAGGACTGCGGTGCCGCGAACGTCGGTATCGATGAATGCGAAGGGATCGAGCAGCGAGCGATCGACGTGCGTCTCGGCGGCAAAGTTCACTATCGCGTCCACGTGTTGCGCGAGCGAATCGATGAGGTTGCGATCGCAGATGTCGCCGTGCACGAATCGATAGCCAGGCTTGCCTTCGAACTCCGCGAGGTTCGCGAGGTTGCCCGCGTACGTGAGCTTGTCGAGGACGACCACGTCGACCTCGGGGCGCGTCGCCCGCAGCAGGCGGATGAAGTTGGAGCCGATGAAGCCCGCGCCTCCGGCGATCAGGAGGCTCTGGAAACGCCGGAGCGGGCCTCCCACTACTTGATGGTCGGTCCAGCCGTCCAGTCGTAGCCGATCGATGGATCGTCGTGAGGGATTCGGCCTTCGTCATCAGGCGCATAGACATTGGAGGTCACGTAGAGGAGATGTGTCCGCTCCAGTGCGCGGCACCCATGCGCCACGCCCGGAGGGATCTTCACGCACGTGGTGTGGCCGTCGCCCATGAGAAACTCCATCAGCGCGCCTTTTGTCGCCGATCCGTCGCGCGTGTCGTACAGCGCGACCTTCAGGGCACCGATCACGTACCACCAGTCGGTCTGCTGCTTGTGGATGTGCCACGCCTTGGCCGTGCCCGGATACATGAGTGAGTGGCTCCACTGGCCGAAGTGGTCAAAAAAGTCGTCGGTCTCGCGGATGATCTCGCGGAAGAACCCGCGCTCATCCTCGTGAGTTACAAGTTCTTTGAGGACGACCCCTTCGATCGTCTTCACGAGTCGTTCCGGTTGACCGGATGGTCGCGGACAAAGTCCTGGACCTTGTAGTACGCCTCCATCGACTCACCGGCATCGCCCCAGAAGCCGTCGAGCACGTCGTACTCCATGAGACCTTGCTCGAGGTACCAGTTGTTGACGTCAGTGATCTCGAGCTCCCCGCGATTCGACGGCGTCAGCCGGGGGAGGACACCCCACACGGTGGCGTCATAGAAGTAGATGCCGGTCACCGCGTACTCACTCGGAGGTACCTTGGGCTTCTCGATGATCCTCTCGATCCGGCGGTCGCCGTTGAGCTGAGCCACCCCAAGGTGCCGGAGGTGCTGGCTGTCGGCCAGATGCGAGAGCACGACCCGCGCGCCCTTCTCCTGCTTCTTGAAAGCGTCGACGCAGGGACGGATCGATCGCTCGAAGATGTTGTCCCCGAGCAGCACGACTGCGCGATCACCGCCAACGAATTTCTCGGCGAGCCCTAGCGCCTCCGCGATACCTCCGGGCTTGTCCTGGTAGGCGTAGAGCAGGCGGTGGATGCCGAACTCGTCCCCGTTCCCGAGCAGGCGCAGGAACTCGCCCGCATGCGTACCGCCCGTGACCAGCATCATCTCCGACACGCCGCCTTTCACCAGGGCCTCGATCGCGTAATTGATCATCGGCCGGTCCCAAATCGGCAGCAGGTGCTTGTTGGTGATGCGCGTGAGAGGGTGCAGCCGGCTTCCGGTGCCTCCCGCGAGAATCACGCCCTTCACGGCCGGATTCTAGTGTGGGACGCCATTGGCGCTCCGCCACCGGCTACGCTTCGATCGAGATGAGTCAGCCCGCGCCGGCGCCGCAAACCAGGTTCTCCGATGACGGGTTCTGGTGGTGGGACGGAGCTTCGTGGAAGCCGGCGGTCTCGCCGGACCGGCTGTGGCGATGGAACGGTCAGACGTGGGTTCCCGCCCAGGCTGTGGCCGGCCCGGCCGCGCCTGCCGGCAGGGGTGGGGCGGGCTTCGCCGTCCTGATCACGGCCGCCGCCTTCCTGGGCGTGCTCGTGGTCGTCTCGATCCTGGTCACGATCATCCTGCTGACGATGGGCAACCAGATCGCCAACGTTTTCTCCAACGTAGTCGCCGCACTGGGGTCCTAGGGGGACCCTAGGGGAGCCGCCGAACTCGTAAGTAACCCCCAAGCCCTTGTGGCACACTCTCGGCGCATCCGATGCCTCGCCCCGAACACTGGCCCCGCACCATCCTCCACGTCGACCTTGACGCCTTCTACACCTCCGTCCACCAGCGTGACGACCCCAGGCTGAGGGGCCTGCCGGTGGCGGTGGCCGGGCGGTCGCGGCGGGCGGTGGTGATGGGAGCCTCGTACGAGGCGCGGGCCTTTGGCGTTCATTCTGCGCAGCCGATTCACGAGGCGATGGCGCTCTGTCCTCAGCTCATGGTGGTCAATCCCGACGGCGCCCGCTATCGCGACGCCAGCCGACTGGTCCACCAGATCTTTCGCCGCTTCACCTCGCCCGAGCTGGTAGAGGGCATCGCCCTCGACGAGGCTTACCTCGACGTCACCGCCCGCACGCGCCATGGGACGACCACGGCCGAAGAGGTCGCGAGGCGCATCAAGTTCCAGATCCACACCGAGGTCCAGCTCACAGCCACCGTCGGTGCTGCGACCTCGAAGCTGGTCGCGAAGGTCGCGAGCGGCACGCGCAAGCCCGACGGACTCGTCCTCGTCCCGCCAGGCACTGAGGCTGACTTCCTCGCGCCCTTGCCGATCGGCGTGATACCCGGGCTGGGCCCCAAGACCGAAGAGCGGCTGCACGCCATGGGCGTGCGTGCGGTCGGCGAGCTCGCGGCCTACGAGACGCAGCGGCTCGTCCAGGCCCTCGGAGTAGGGGGTGCGGTGCTGCAGCGTTACGCGCAGGGGCGCGACCGCTCGCCGGTCGATGGAAGCAAGCCGGCCAAGACGATCTCAGCCGAGACCACTTTCGAGCGCGACGTGAGCGACCGCGGCGAGCTCGAGACTGCGCTGCGTGACCTGACCGACAGGGTAGTCGACAGGCTTCACAGCGACGGTGTCCGTGCCCGAACGATCTACGTGAAGCTCAAGCTCCCGGACTTCCGCCTGGTGAGCCGCCAGGTGAGCCGGACGAGCCCGACCGACGACGTCGAGACGATCTTCCGTGCCGCCCGCTCGGCGCTTGAGAAGTCTCACGTCGAGGAGCATCCGGTGCGGCTGATCGGGGTGGGCCTGTCTGGGCTTGAACATCCGGAGCCCGACCTCCAGCTGACGCTCTTCGACTAGCGGGCGCCCTCCTGGTCCGGTCCACGACGGGCCTGGGAACAAGCGCGATGACCTCACCGACCGTCGCCAGGCCCAGCTTCTCCCGCGCCAGGGCGATGAGCGCACGAAACACCATGGCGGTCGCCCTCGCGTCGTCGAGCGCCGCATGCGCAGGAGTGATGTCCAGGCCGAGGTCGGTGACTAGCCGGCTCAAACCCGGGACCTGGCCTTTGGGAATTTCCATGACCAATCGCGCAAGCGCTGTGGTGTCGATGATCGGATGCTCGAGTGGGCTTTCCAGCCCCCGCCCGACGAGCCACGTGTCGAAGGCGTCGTGGCTGTGCTCCACCAGCACTGCGCCGTGTGCGAACCGAAGGAATGCGCGGCGCGCGTCCTTGAAGACAGGCGCGCCAATGAGCATCGAGCGATCGATCTGATGACGCTTCCGCGCGTACGGATTGATCGGCGCGCGGCAATCGACCAGAGTGTCGAAGAACGACAGAGGGCTTTCGAGGGTGAAGCGCTCTGCACCAAGCTCGAGAACAAGAAAGGGCGCGTTGCCAGTGGTCTCGACGTCGAGGGCAACGAACTGAGCGTCGTCGAGCGGCGTGAGAGGTCCGACCTCCGGGGCGTCGACGGCTATCTCCTCCCAGGGCACCAGCGCAGCAGCGCTCCTGGGCTTGAGGAAAAGCGGCTTTGAGCTCATCGGCTCGGGTTGAGGGCTCGGCGGGCGAAATCGATCTCGTCCCTGGTCACCGCACGCACCAGCACGCAGGCGATCGTGTAGGCGGCGACGCCGACTGCGATCGGGATCACGAGGGCCACGCCGCCGAGATTACTCAATGGGTACACGCAGACACCCATCGCCAGGCCGGCGAGCACCGGTCGCCAGGTGAGCGGGATGACGGGAACCGTCCCGACGTGTCGCCTGGTCAGGTACCAGGCGACGGCGCCGAGCACGAGCTCCGTCAGCACCGTCGCCCAGCTTGCCCCGAGGTAGCCGAAGCTCGGAATCAGTGCGAAGTTGAGGGCCAGGTTCGCGACCAGGCTCCAGCCCGCTGCCCACGTGAAAGATGACTGCCGGTCGGAGGCGCTCAGCGCGCCGATGAAGGCGTTGTTCACAAAGCCAAGCGCGAGGCCGAGCGCGAGGATCCGCAAAGCCGGCTCTGACTGGTCGAACAGGTGCAGCGCCTTGGTCAGCGGATGGGCGAGGACGAAGATCCCCACGGTCATCGGCCATCCGATCACGACCAGCGCTTTGTAGAAGCGACTGACGGCGTCGACCATGTCCCCCGGCCGGTCACGGTGGTAGATCGACAGCACGGGGAAGGCGACCGAAAGCAGGGTCATCGGGACGAAGAGCAGGGATTCGAAAGGCTTGTAAGCAAGGCCGTACCAGCCGGCCTCGGCATGGGAGCGGAGTGCGTACACGATCGGCTGGTCGATCCTGAAGTAGAGGATCGTGAGGATGAACGTGAGCGCGAAGGGTAGCCCTTGCCAGAACCATGTCCGGAGCAGGGTGGTTTCGAATCGCCAGCCCACGACCGCGATCTTCTGCAGCGCGATGACGGTCGCGAAGTAGAGACAGCTGAAGCCGTACTGGGCGGCGTAGGCCCAGATGAAGAACTCCACACCGCGATTGGTCACGATCCCGTAGATGACGAGCGAGAGCAGGATGACGCTCTCGAGCACGACTGCAATGGCCTCAAACCCGAGTCGCTGGACCGCGTAGAGCGTGTTGCGCAACAGCGTCGAGTAGGAGGTCAGCACCATCAGCACGAAGGCCGGCGCCAGCAAGTTGGCGAGGCCCGCGACGTACAGCACGAGGCCCAACAACGCGAGGCTCGCGACCGACATCATGGCCCGCAGTGACATCACGTTGCGCAAGTAGCGCTGGACCTCGTGCGGGTGCCGTGCCCCCTCGCGGACGAAGAGCACGTTGAAGCCGAGGTCGAGAACGACGCTGATGATCGCGGTGTAGTTGACCAGGGTCGTGAAGGTGCCGTATCGCGCATCGCCGAGGTGGTTCGAGGTGGCGATCACCGTGACCAGCGCGATGAGGCGCCCGACCACCTTGGCGGAAAGGACGAGGATCGTGTTGCGGAGTGCGCGCGAGCCGAGCCCGGTTGGTAGTTCGACTGCTGGATCGTGATCTGGAATGGCTAAATCGTATTCCGACGGTCGTCCACTACACTCGGGAACCTATGTCTGAGCGGATACGAATCCTGAGCGGCATCCGGCCCACGGGACGGTTCCACCTCGGCAATTACCTCGGCGCGGCCAAGAACTGGGTCGACCTCCAGAGCCAGTACGAGTGCTTCTACTTCGTCGCGGATTACCACGCCCTCACGACCGAGCCCGACGGGCACAAGGTCGAGGACAAGGTGTTCGATCTGGCCGCGGACCTGCTGGCTGTCGGCATCGATCCGTCGCGGAGCGTCGTCTATCAGCAGTCCAAGGTGCCGGAGATCGCAGAGCTCAACCTCCTGCTGTCGATGGTGACCCCGCTCAGCTGGGTCCAACGTACTCCCACCTTCAAGGAGATGGCCAAGAAGCATCCGGAGAACGTGAACCTGGGCCTGCTCTCTTATCCAGTTCTGCAGGGCGCGGACATCGTCATCGTCAAGGGCGTCGGGGTGCCGGTCGGAAAGGACCAGCTCGCCCACCTCGAGCTGATCCGTGAGGTTGTACGCAAGTTCAACCGGACCTATTCACCGATCTTTCCCGAGCCTCGGGCGCTGCTCACCGAATCACCGCTCATCCGTGGCACCGACGGCAAGCAGCGCATGTCGAAGACTGTGGGCAACGTCATCGGTGTGACCGAAGCCCCCGAGGTCGTGCGCAAGCAGGTGATGAGCATGGTCACCGACGTCAAGCGCCCGCGAATGGAGCAGCCGGGCCACCCGCGAACCTGCAACGTCTGCGCGTATTACAAGCTGTTCTTCGACGACTGGGAGCATTACTGGGAGCTCTGCCGCAAGGCCAAGATCGGCTGCGGCGAGAAGAAGCGCCTCCTGGCCGAACGGATGGTGGAGGCCTTTCGCCCGTTTCGGGAGGCGCGCGCCGAGCTCAGCCCGGAGCTGGTCACGCGAATTCTCGACGAGGGCAGCGAAAAGGCGCGCACCGTCGCCCGGGCCACGATGGCCGAGGTTCGGCAGGCTGTGGGCCTTCCCACCCTGCGGTAAGCCCCCCGCTAGAATTCGAACCGGATGGCTGATTCCACGGCCCCGACGAGGTTCACGCGGCGAACCTTCCTAGGTTGGTGGATGGCCAGTCTCCTCACCGCCACGGTGGTGATCGGAGGGGCCCCGATCGTGATCTTTCTGTGGCCCGCGCCACCGAAGGGCCAGAAGAAAACGTCGATCAAGGTATCGCTCACCAAGCCGATCAGTCAGATCGCCAACGCCGACGCCGTCAAGTTCGACGCCCCGACCAGTCCCAACTCGGCGTTCATCATGGCCGACGGAGGCGGCGACAACGCCGCCGGCGACCTCGCCTTTGGGGGTTTTGTCGTCAAAGACGCGACGGGCAAGGTGAACGTTTTCGCGATCAACTGCTCGCACCTCGGATGCTCGATCGCGCTGAACACGGACGCCAAGACGTTCGACTGCCCATGCCATGGATCTCGTTTCCACCTCGACGGAAGCGTGCTGCACGGCCCGGCGGCCAATCCGCTGTCTCACCTGAACTGGAAGCAGGACGACGCCAACCCGAACACGATCATGGTCGACGGAATTACCCTGGGGTTCTGAGCTGATGGCGATTCCGCACCCGCGAGACATCCAGCTGGCGGTGGTCAACTGGCTCGACGACCGGTACCCGTTCACGAAAGCGGTGGACGAGGCTCTCTACCAGCGGGTACCCAACTTCGCGAACGCCTTCTACTACTGCTTCGGCGGGATGGTCTTCATCCTCGTCGTCCTGCAGCTTCTGACCGGCATCCTGCTCGCCCTGTACTACGTGCCGGACGCTAGCGGCAACCCGTCGCCTGCGTACACCAGCGTCAACTACATCCAGAGCACCGTTTACCTGGGCTGGCTGATCCGAGGCGTCCACTTCTGGGGCGCGAACCTGCTGATCATCATGGTGCTGCTGCACATGGCGCGGGTCTACTGGACGGGCTCATACCGCGCGCCTCGCGAGCTCAACTGGATGGTCGGGGTGACGATGCTGCTGATCATCCTGGTCTTCTCGCTGAGCGGCTACCTGCTGCCATGGGACAACAAGGCGTACTTCGCCACCGAGGTCACGATCAAGATCGCAGGTCTGGCCCCCCCGCCGCAGCTCGGGGTGTTCATCAAAGATCTCCTCCAGGGTGGCTCAGTGCTGGGACCGCCGACGCTGCAGCGCTTCTTCACCATCCACGTGTTCGTGCTGCCGGCACTGATCGTTCTCTTGATGTACGTGCATTTCCGATTCATCCGCGCGCATGGAATTTCGGAGCCTATGTAGCAATGGACGAGTTGAAGAAGGAAGGACCAGGAGCCGCGGTCAGCGCACCGGCCAAAGAGGTCCCGCTGGTCGAGTCGGACGGCCACGTCGGTCACACCCTGGAACCCGAGTGGAAGCGGCTGCCGATCGGCCCGGACCACATTCTTTATCCGGTGGTGGTCGGCCTCGCCCTCTTCCCCATCCTCATGGGCGACGCCGGACATCACCTGGCGGACGACATGCCGGACGACGAGACGCACCCCTTCTTTCCCGACCACTTCTGGCCCTACCCGATCATCGCCGTGGTGATGCTCATCGCCGTCGGCCTGCTGGCCGCCTTCGTGCAGAAAAACCTTCAGCTCGAGCCGTCAGCCGACCCACGCGCGGTCACCATCCCACGCCCTGACTGGTACTTCCTGTTCCTGTTCCAGCTCCTGAAGCTCGGCCCCGAGCTGTTCATGGCGCTCGTGATCCCGCCCGTTGTCCTGGGCGCCCTCATCCTCTTCCCGTTCATCGATTCGATCGCGGGCCCGCGCATGGCCAAGCGCCTCGGCTGGAAGTCATGGCCGGTACCAGGACGCAACATCATCACGGGCTCGATCTTCGTCGGCGGCCTTGCGGTGGTCGCGCTGCTCACACTGTGGGCGCTCGCAGGACCTCAGTTCTGCCTGCCCTGGATCATCAACAGCCCGGTCTGCGGAGCCTGAGCCGCTTTTAGCTCCGCGTGCTGTAGAGCTGCTTCGTCAGCTCCATCTGCGCCAGGTGCTCGCGCGCGTGGCCGTAGTTGGTGAGCAACCACACCAACCCCGGCCGCGGGGGCCGGTCACCCCGCGGACGGTCGGCGCTGAGATCTTCGGCGCTCATCGCACCGACCTGATCGTCGAGCCATACGTCGGCCTGATCCAGCAGCGTGTTGAGCTGGTTACCAACCGCCTCGACCTTGAACTCGGAAGCTCGGTCGCGAGGGATCCGCACACTGTTAACTGCCGCCAGCATCTCGCGCTCTGACCCGAGCGTATGAGTGACGAGAACCGCGATCGAGTTTGCCTCGGGATGTGGCTTCCAGTTCAGAGCCTCCGCGTCGAGGCCCTGGATCAATTTGCGGATGTTGTCGTGCACCTCGTGGAAGGCATCGCGGACAGCGCGCATCGTGAGTTCGGCGGTGCCGGGATCGGTCACGACTAGGTTTTCTCGGTAACCCGGTACTCGAGGTAGCGACCCAGCAGCAGGCGCGTGTGCGCCTCGAGCGCAGGCAGCACGCTGAGCACCAGCCCTACGACCGGGTACGCGAAGTACTGGACATGCACCGCGACCTTGCGCCACAAGGGCCACTCCTTCGGCTTCGGTGGCAGGATTCGGAACTCGAAGTACATGAAGAAGAGCACGGTCGAAAGCGTGATCGAGAGCAGCACTCCTGACACGGACCACATCAGCTGACCGAGGTCGGTGAGCGAGAAGTCCTGGCTGAACCAGATCGGTGCCGAGCCGCCGAACAGCAAGAAAAGCGGTAGGAAGATCCAGTTCAGGTGATTGAGAAACAGGTTGGTGAAGCGCCGGAGCCGGAGGAGAAGCGGGATCTCGGGGTGCTTGAAGATGCGGGCGAGGACGTACGGCACATCGGTGATTCCCCAGGCCCAGCGCTTGATCTGGTCGTACTGAGACTGATGAGTCGACGCGTAGTCCCGTGACTTCGGCGAGTCGCCGTACAGGGGCAGATACACCGATTTCACCGAGAACCGCTTGCCGAAGGTGAAGAAGGCCTTCCAGTAGAACCTGGAGTCTTCAGGGATCACGTCCTTGTCCCAGTAGCCCACCCGATGCACGAACTCGAGGCTGCAGGTGTAGCTGCTGAAGGCAACCAGCCGGTGGGGTCGCGAGTGCAGGAACATCTGCCACTGCGAGGTGCTGGCGGACATGACCCGGACGGCCATCGGGACCTGCCAGATGTTGTTGTGGAACAGCGGCACCGGCTGCCAGATCATGTAGTCGCGCAGCGCCTGGCGAGCGTGATGCCAGGAGATCCAGGCGAAGTACTGCGGATGCACGCGGTAGTCGGAGTCCAGGTCGGTGACCAGGATCTTGTCGAGCTCGTAGCCCTCATCGGTCAAGACCCTGACCATCCAGCGGCCGCCCCAGTTCATCGCCGCGGACTTGCCGATCACGATGCCGGGCTCGAGCGCGTCTTTCACGTGATAGAAGCCGCGCAGCCGGCCACCGAACTGCGCCTTCAGGCGCGCGACGTTCTCCCAGCCTGGCTGATCGGTGTCGCGCGTGATGATCGCCACCATCTTCAGCTCGTCCGGATAGTTGGCGTCGACGATCGCCTGCACCGTGCGCTCGAGCACGTGGTAGGGCTCGGTGTAGGTGGGGATGATCGCGAGATGGATGTAACGAAGGGGGTCTCGGTGCTCGGTTGCCCGCTCTTCGACGCACAGCGCATACCAGTCGCGAATCATGTCGCGGCGCATCCGGAACAGCGTGCTGTACACGCCCCTCACGACAGAGACCGACCGGATGAGCCAGTAGATGTCGAAGAGCAGCACCGCTCCCGCCACGGCGAAGGCGCCTGGCCATGGAAAAACGATCGGTATCCACGCAGGGGCCAGGAGGAGGATCCACGTCACCAGCCCGGGGGCGGCCTCGAACAGGCGCGCGCCAAATTGGCGCAGCGCCTCCTCCGGGACTGAGATGTGCCTCTCCGCCGCGATGACTGCCACGAGGTTGATTCTGAGGTTCGCGGGGGGCCACCATCGCCTTGGAATACGCGCCCAACCCGCCTGTTTTCAGTTGCCATGAACAACCTGAAGCACTTCGATGGCCCGACATTCGAAGCAGACGTCCTCAAATCGGACCTCCCGGTGCTGGTCGACTTCTGGGCCGAGTGGTGCCCGCCGTGCAAGGCGATGGAGCCGGTGGTCGAGCGCCTCGCCGACGAGTTGGCCGGCAAGGTCACCATCGGCAAGCTGGACGTGGACAACAACCAGGAGATCGCCATCAGGTACGGCGTGATGGGCATCCCCACCCTGGGCCTGTTCCGCGACGGCAGGCTGATCGACCGGATGATCGGGTTCCCGGGCAGCGGGGCCCCGATCAAGGCCTGGCTGGAGAAGAGCGTCCCGGTAACGGCGTAGCCAAACGCCGAGTGCCGGCCGCCGAACCCTGCTAGGCCTCTCTAGTGACCCCACATGGCCCGGACCCCATGACGCACCGTTTCGGGGCCGTGCTCCCCGGTCCGGATCCGGACTGCATCCTCGACCCCGATCACGAAGATCTTCCCGTCGCCAACCTCACCGTTTTCTCCGGTGCGCGCGGCGACCGCCAGCTTGTCGACCACTGTCTGGACGATCTCAGACTGCATGACCGCCTCGATCTTGAGGCGCGGCCGCAGAGAGATGTGGATGGCGGTGCCGCGGTACTTCTCCGTGTAGCCACGCTGCGCTCCGCAGCCCTTGACCTCGGTGACAGTGACCCCTGACACGCCACACTCGTCCAGCACGTCCTGGACCTCCTGCAAGCGTTCGTGGCGAATGATCGCGACGATCATCTTCATGCGAGTGACCCCTCAGCGCGGGCCGCGCCCGGTAGCGGTTCTGGCGAGTGGTGCGGATTGATCGTGGGCGTGTCGGGTGGCCGGTAGACGCCGCCGGGGACCGGCATGAACGATTCGGGGTAGCCCCACATGCCGTGCTCGCTGATGTCCAGTCCTTCCATCTCCTCGCGGGCGCTCACCCGGAGGCCGACGGTCTTCTTGATGATCCAGAACAGCCCATAGCTCAGCACGAACACGGTCATGAACGAGGCGGTGACCGCGATCGCCTGCGCCCCCAGCTGGTGGAAGCTGCCGGTGTAGAAAAGGCCGCCCTCGCCGACAGCGTTGAACTTCGCCAGCGCGGGAACTGTGAAAAGGCCGCAGCTCAGCGTGCCCCAGATTCCGGCGAGGCCGTGCGCAGGTAGGGCACCCACCGGGTCGTCGAGGTACTTGTCGATGGCGAGGACGCCGACGACCACTATCACGCCGGCGACAGCGCCGATCACGATCGCGGCCCACGGCTCGACGTAACCCGAGGGAGCGGTGATGGCGACGAGCGCTGCGATGGCGCCGTTGCCGATCATGCCCACGTCCATCGTCTTGGTGATGGCGTAGATGGTCGCGAGCGCGGCCACCGCTCCGGCCGCGGCGGCCAGGTTGGTGACGACAACGATGTCAGCGAAGTGCAGGTTCGTCGCATTGAGCGTCGAGCCAGGGTTGAAACCGAACCAGCCGAACCAGAGGATCAGTACGCCAAGCTGAGCCAGCGGCATGTTGTGACCTGGGATGGCATTCGCGCGCCCCTTGACGTACTTGCCGATGCGCGGCCCGAGCAGCAGCAGGCCCGCGAAGCCTGCCGTGGCCCCGGTGAGATGGACCACGGTCGAGCCGGCGAAGTCCTGTGCTCCAAGCGTCGCCTGCAAGAAGCCACCACCGAAGAGCTGGTGGCTGATCAGTGGATATATGAAAGCTGCGAACGGGATCCCGAACAAGATGTAGACGATGAACTTGGTGCGCTCGATCATCGTGCCCCACACGATCGCGAGCGACACGGCGCAGAACACGAACTCGAAGAACCACTTCGCCGACGCCGGCGCTGTGCTCCAGTCGATGGCCGGCAGGTGAAGCTGCGAACCGGGGCTGAAAGTTGGGAAGAAGCCGCTGCCACCAATGAGCGCGAACCACCCGCCGGCGCCGAATGCAAAACCGAAGCCGACGGCCCAGTACGCGATCGAGCTGACGCTGAGGTTGGTGACGACCTTGGCCACCACGGTCCCTACGTTCTTCATCCGGCTGAAGCCCACTTCGAGCATCGCGAACCCGGCCTGCATGAACATCACCAGGCAGCCGGTCACGATGACCCACGCCGTGTCGGCGGCGACGCCGGCCGCCTGGGTCGCGGTGCTGTCGTCGGCCATCACTGCAGCGGGGAGCAGGGCCGCGGCCGCTGTGACCCCTCCGGCCAGTGCCAGCACCAGCCGTCGTTTCTTCAACGCTTCCAGGAACTGAGTCGCGGATCTGGGCAAGGTGTCCTCCATCAGCGCGTGGTGGCCGCCGGGTTGAGGCCAAGCCTATGGGCGCGCTGGCCGGCTTCAAAACGTGTGAGCGGAACGAAGTCAGTGGGAGATCCTTGTGTGGCCCTCACGATCCCGGAGGCCCTGTGGATATCTCGTGTTGTGTGATCCACACATAACCAGGTGCATCCGATTCGTGCCGATCTCACCGTGAACCCGGCCTCGTGCGTTCCTACGATGAGCCTGAGCCCGTCAAATCCAAAGGCTTTAGAGGTTCAGGAGGGTGTGTTCATGGCGATCGTGACCAAGTCCGGAAGTAAGACCAGCCCGCGCGAGGTGCTCGAACGCGCCAAGGCTGAAGGCGTCAAGGTGGTCGACGTACGGTTCATCGACCTGCCCGGCACGTGGCAGCACTTCAGCCTGCCGCTCGGCGAGCTGGACGAGGCCAGCTTCTCGGAAGGGCTCGGATTCGACGGCTCAAGCATCCGTGGGTTCCAGGCCATCGATGAGAGCGACATGCTGCTCATCCCCGACCCTGACTCGGCGACCATCGACCCGGTCCTCGAGCACAAGACGCTGTTCCTCATCTGCGACGTGATCGACCCGATCACGCGCGAGCCCTACAGCCGCGATGCCCGGCTCATCGCCAAGAAGGCTGAGGAGTACCTGCGGCGCTCGGGCATCGCGGACGTCAGCTACTGGGGCCCCGAGGCAGAGTTCTATCTTTTCAACTCACTGCGCTTCGACCAGAACGCCTTCAGCGGCTACTACTACATCGACAGCGAGGAGGGCATCTGGAACTCAGGCCGCAACAGCGAGCCCAACCTCGCCTTCCGGCCGCGGCACAAAGAGGGCTACTTCCCGGTGCCGCCGACCGACAAGCTGCAGGACCTTCGCTCAGAGATCATGCTCAAGCTGATCGAGGCCGGCGTACAGGTCGAGGTACAGCACCACGAGGTCGGCACCGCGGGTCAGGCGGAGATCGACATGCGCTTCGACACGCTCACGAAGATGGGCGACAAGATGATGGTCTACAAGTACGTCATCAAGAACGTCGCGGCCAAGAACGGATACGTCGCGACCTTCATGCCAAAGCCACTCTTCATGGACAACGGCTCGGGCATGCACGTCCACCAGAGCCTGTGGAAGGACGGCGAGAACCTCTTCGCTGACAAATCCGGCTACGCCGGTCTCAGCCAGACGGCCATCTACTACATCGGCGGCCTGCTGAAGCACGCGCCGGCGCTGCTTGCGCTGTGCGCACCGACCACCAACTCGTACCGCAGGCTCGTGCCCGGTTACGAGGCGCCGATCAACCTCGTCTACTCCAAGCGCAACCGCTCCGCGTGCGTGCGCATCCCGATGTACTCGACCAATCCGAAGACGAAGCGCGTCGAGTTCCGCTCACCGGACCCTGCGGCCAATCCATATCTCGCATTCGCCGCGTGCCTGATGGCCGGCCTCGACGGCATCAAGAACAAGGTGCTCCCGCCCGAGCCGGTGGACAAGGACATCTACGAGCTCGATGGCGCGGAGAAGGCCAAGATCAAGTCGGTGCCGGGCTCGCTTGCCGAGTCGCTGGACGCGCTCGAGAAGGACCACGGGTTCCTGACCGAGGGCAGCGTCTTCACGGAGGATGTCATCGACACCTGGATCGACTACAAGCGCAAGAAAGAGGTCGACCAGGTGGCTCTCCGGCCGCACCCGTGGGAGTTCATGCTCTACTCGGACGTCTAGAAGAACTCACACCCTCTAGGGCGCTCCGTCGAAATGGCGGAGCGCCTTTTTCGTTGTACCGCGTAGGCACTCATTTCGCCCGTTTGGCGCCAACAGTGCGCATCAGGGCCAGTTTTTCCGCACGCTTGGCACCAACAGTGCGCTACCCGCTACATGCCCAGCATCGCTCGCGCACGCAGCGCGATGCTGATCGCCACCCGCGTCTCGGGATCGTCCAGCGAGACCCCGGCGAGCGCCTGGATGCGCTCCACCCGGTATGACATCGAGTTGATGTGGATGCCCAGCTGGCGTGCCGCCGCGCGGCGCACCCACCGCGCGGCCGACAGGGCCTCCAGCGTCTCCAGCAGGGGCGTGTCGCGCGACTGCGCGTACCGGAGAAGCGGACCGAGCAGCTCCTCGACAAATCGCCGCAGGGCTTCCGGGCTCTGTACCTCGAGCAGCAGCCGGAATGCTCCGAGCGACCGGTAGGACGAGACGCGGCCGCGCCCACCGGCTCGGCGCGTGAGGCGCAAAGCCTGTCTTGCCTCGAGATGCGAGCGCGCCAGCTCGCCCACAGAGTTGGCGAGGTTGCCGATCCCGACCGACGCCGACCCGGGCTTCATCACCGGCGCCGCGGCCGCCAGCACCTGAGCGGCCAGTTTCTCGGCGGCGGCCAGGTCCGACGCGACCTCGTCCGGGATCAAAAAGACGGCCGAAGCCGAGCGCACGAGCGTGATGGCGCCGGGCATGCGCGAACGGATGAGGCCGCTGAGCGCCCCATCCAGCCGGTCGGCGCGACCCGGCGCGGCGAGTCCCGCTTCGGTCGCGTCGTCGTCCGGCTCCAGCACCACGACCCAGGCCCGATGGGGTAGCCGGTGACCCAGCCGCTCGGCCTGGCGCGCGATGCGCTCCGCCTCGTCCGCCTCGAGGCCGCCGGCGAGCACCTCCTCCACCAGGTCGCCCCGGAGGCGCCTCTCCACCTCGGCCGCGGCGCGCTCCTTCGAGAGCTCCAGCGCCAGCACAGTCGAGCCGTGCTCGAGCGCACGCAGCCGGCCCGGTGCGTCGCCGCCGTCCGCGTCCAGCCCGACGGCAAGCAAACCCAGCAGCTCGCCTCCCGCGCGCACCGGCACGACATCGATCGGACGCGCAGGCCGGCCCGCAGTGATGCGCACCTCGAACGCCGCTTGGGAAGGCGCGCCGGGCAGATGAATCCGTGTCGGCATTCCGTCCGCCGCCTCCCCCATGCCCCGCACTCTGTATCCGTCCGTGGAGTAGAGGGCGGCGGGACCTCCGGCCAGCGACCCTACCGCTTCGAGGATGGACCGGATGCCCGCCCCTTCCAAAGACAGCTTTGTGAACCGCTCGTGGATGTCGTGAGACAGCTGGATCTCCGCCAGCTGCGCCTCCATCCGCCGCTGCAGCTCAGAGCGCTCGAGGATGCCTGCGACCTGGCCGGCGATCGCCCGCAGGAAATCGATGTCGCCGGCAATGAACTCACGGCGCTCGGCCGCCTGGGCGTTGAGCACGCCGACAAGCCGGGGGCCCGACTCGATCGGCACCGACAGCATCGAGTGGAAGCGATCCTCGTCAAGGCCTGGCACCCACTTCCAATGGGGCTCCTGGCTGACGTCCGCGACGATGGCCGGCTGGCGCGTCTCGGCCACCCAGCCTGTGATGCCTTCGCCGACGCGCATCTTCACCTTTCCCACCATGTTTTCGTTGAGGCCGTTGGTCGCGGTCAGCAGCAGCTCGCGACCAGATGGCAGCAGCAGATAGAGCGAGCAGACATCAGTGCCCATGGCAGAGGTGGCCTCGCCGATGATCAGCGCCAGCAGCTCGTCAGGTTTCTGGGTCGAGGCAGCCGCCTGCGCCAGCCGGACCAGGAAGCCGAGCTCCCTGGCTGCCAGGTTGCTGTCGGCTCCCCTCCGGGTCGTCGCCATGTCGTGTCAATAGCACAACGGGCGACCCCTTGCCTAGTGTGATGGTGCCAAGTGCGAGAATTGAGGGGTGCTGAAACTGATCTTCGAGTTCGTGCTGGCGATCTTTCTGCACCCGCTCGCGTGGGTCTTGTGCGTGATCAACATCGTGACTCGCACCGACCTCACAGGCTTCAAGAAGTTCCTGTGGATCGTGATCACGTTCTTCTGGGGTGTCGGACCGATTCTCTATGTGCTGCTGGGCGACGGCGCGTTCTGGTAACCGGTCAGCTTGACGTCGGTCTGACAGCAGAACAGGCCCTCGTCCGGCGACCAGCGCAGCACCAGCGGGGCCCCCACGGAGGCGGGCCGGAAGCACATCTGCTCGGGACCAAAGGTGGCGCCGTTGTTGAAATCAGTTCGGGGCCAGCGCGTGCAGCCCGGCGCATCGAACACCGGCTCGTCGACGTTGTTCTGGCTGTCCACCAGTCGCAGGTCGTCGGGCTCCGCATGGGTTGAGTTGCTCGAGTTGCGGAACGTCACGTTCATCGTGACCAGTCCGCCATTGGTCTTCAGGTCGGTGACCCACAGGATGTATCCCCGCAGGTTGGCGCACGGTGGGGGCGAACAGGGGGCTGAGTTGGGAGGCGATTGCGGCGGTTGGAAGGGCACCTGCAGGGCCTGGAACGCAGCCACTCCGACCGCGATCACGACGACGAGGCCCACCGCGATGGCCCCGTAGCGGAGCATCTGCGCCCGACTCACGACCAACCATGATGAATCGTGTGGTCTAGGAGTCGGTCGCTCCCTTGCCGTCGATCCGCCACCGCAAGGAATAGGGGCTCTGCTTCTGTCCGTGCGTGGCGATGTACTCGCCCTCGCCGCTGAGGCCCGCGAGGGCCCCGGTGCCAGACCCGGTGACGACGTTCAGGGCAGAGCGCACCGACCCATCGCCAAAGGTTCCGTCATGGCGCAGCACAAACGAGCCGTCGCGGTCGGCCAGCGTTCCGGTGACCTGCTCGTAGCCCACGAAGGTGCCGGTCTCTTCGGTCAGATAGGTCATCACGTAGACAAGGTCTGATGAGCCCCTGATGTCACCGTGAAAGTCGTTGCTGACACGCGCCTGAGTCAGCTTGGGTGCTCCCTCGTTCTCGCTGAAGCTGGACTCCTCCCAGCGGTTGAACTCGAACACGCCCTTGGCGTTCTGCATGCGCCCTCCTTCGACCGCCTGCACCGATGCAGCCAAAAAGAGCCTACGCGAAAAGCGTTCGAAGCTTGCCCTCGCGGGCTCAGTCCGAGATCAGCTTGAAGGCGATTCGGCGGCCACGAAGACCGGCCAGCGTGTACCAGAGCCGCAGGACTCCGTCGACGGTTCCGACCTGGTCAGCGCCGCCGACCCAGATCGGACGGAGCCCGACATCGGAGATGAGCTGCTCGACCGCCGACTTGGTCGTGCCATCAGGGCCGGCATAGAAGAGGTCCACCTGCGTTCCACCCATCACCGGGTTTGCGATGACGTCCCAGCCCAGGCTGTTGAACGCTCGATAGAGATGAGCTTTTGGGACGAGCGTGCTCAGCTCGTCCCAGCTGTTGAAGGATGTGGCCTGAAAGTCGTTGGTCGCATCGATGACGATCTTGCCATCGAGGTCTTTCGCACGATCGCGCACGAAATTGACTACCTCACCGCCCGGCACTGCGAGAAGCACGGCCTCGGCGCCGCTCAGAGAATCGGCCATCGACTTCGCGCCCTTCTTCTTCGAAGGATCGCGGAGTCCATAGGCCACTTCGTGACCGGCCTTCTCCCACATGCCGCCGATTGTTCCGCCGATGTTCCCCGCGCCAATCACGGCAACTCTCATGAAGGCAAGTACGCAACCGATGCATGACGTATTCCGAACCCTTGTTCCCTCCCGGAGCGACCAGAATGGCCGTCGGCAACGTTGTTGCCATAAGTACGCTGGGCCACCGAGGAGGCTACGAATGCATTCGATTCGCAAGTTCGTCGGACGTGGAGCTCTGGCGCTGGGCCTGAGCGTGTTGGTGGCACTCGCGTTCGCAGTGCATGCGGGGGAAGCCGCGAAGAGCACGCACAGTCTCCAGCTTGCAGGCTCGGTGCATGGGCAGATCCCCAATCAGACCGGCGCCCCCCAGACCCACACCCTCACGGTGGCCCCGTCGCCCGCCTGCACGGCTGCGACGCAGGCGATCAAGACCTGGTTCACGAACGACCAGGTCGAGGACGCCAACGAGAAGAAGCTCAACGCTGTCGACAGCGAGACGGGAACTGATCAGGGCGAGGACGCCGATGAGAGGGCCGCTCTCAAGGCACTGTTCACCGACGCGGCGACCAAATGTGGGACGACGATCCATCACACACCGCTCTCGCCCGCGAGCCCGCAGTGTGCATCGGCGATGCAGGCGCTGAAGGCGGCGTTCGCTCAAGACAGGACCGAAGACCAGACCGAGACCGAGGGCTCGGCTGCCGATCAGTCCGAGGACCAGACCGAGGCGGCGAAGAAGCAGGCGCTGTGGGCAACCGTCCAAACCGCGTGTGCGGGCAGCTTCAAGACGGACACGTTCAGCCGCACGTCCAGCTTCGACTACCGAAGGCACTAGAACCGAGGCCGGCCCGACCCGGCCGGCCTCGCTCTTTCAATTGCTCTGCGTGGTGCCCGCGGAGGGAATCGAACCCCCGACCTTGACGTTAGGACCGTCCTGCTCTATCCCCTGAGCTACGCGGGCATGCAAGCGATGAAAGTCTAGGTGTGACTCCAAGACTGCGCCCTGCGCGCGCCCGGCGCCCCTGAGCTACGCGGGCATGCAAGCGATGAAAGTCTAGGTGTGACTCCAAGAGTGCGCCCCTGCGCGCGCCCGGCGCCCCTGAGCTACGCGGGCATGCAAACGATGAAAGTCTAGGTGTGACTCCAAGAGTGCGCCCTGCGCGCGCCCGGCGCCCCTGAGCTACACGGGCGTGCGCAGTCGGAGTCTATGAACCAGCCGCAGCTTTTCGCCGCCGGTACTTCTCGACCATGTATGCGCCGGCTGCCACCGCCCCGCCATCGACGGAGACGTTGATTCCTGTGATAAAGGCCGAATCAGGCGAGGCCAGGAAGGCGACTACCTGCGCGATCTCATCCACGGTTCCGAACCGGGCGATCGCTCCATGCTGCGGCCGCTCGCGAAGTGCTTCGGCCGTCCAGGCTCCCAGCATGAGCTCTGTCTCCACGGGTCCTGGCGAGATTGCATTGACGGTGATTCCGAAATCCGCAAGGTCCAGGGCGGCAGCGCGTGTCAGTCCGATCACGCCCGCCTTCGACGCACCATATGCGGCGAGGTCGATTGGCCCGATGACACCGGCTACTGATGAGATGTTGACGACGCGACCGTAACCTCTCTTCGACATCTCGGCGGCAGCCGCCTGCGTGCAGTAGAAGGTGCCCGAGAGATTGACGTCGATCTGGCGCTTCCAGTCGTCGGCGCTGATCTCAAGGAACGGTGACCGCTTCTCGATACCAGCATTGTTCACCAGCACGTCGAGGCGCCCAAGTTCTGTGACGATAGCCCGCACAGTTGCTTGCACGGCAGCGGGATCGCTGATGTCTGCCTGGTGCACCGCGATCCGTCGTCCGAGCCCAGACACGTCGCGCCCAGTCGCCTCGGCGCCCTCACGGTTCATATCGATGATCGCGATGTCGGCACCCTCCCGCGCGAGACGAAGAGCGATCGCCTTGCCGATGCCGCGTCCGCCGCCGGTGACCAAGGCGACCTGACCCTCCAGCATTCTGAAGACCTCCTTTTTTGCGATGCCCGTCTGCCTAACGTAGTCTCAGCCCATGACGGCAGCGGTGGCACGGGGAGCGCGGACCAATCTCGCCCTGCTCGCACTGCTGGCAGGCGCTTTTCTGACCGGCTGGCTCGCCTTCGCGTTTGCGGCCGCGCCTTCGAGATGGTCGCTCGTCGTGCACGCCACCAGTGGTTTCGCCATCCTCGCGCTGCTGCCCTGGAAGTCGATCATCGCCCGCCGCGGCGTCCGGCGCGCGCAGCCCGGACGTTGGGCCTCAATCCTGCTCGCCGTACTCGTCCTCATATCGCTCTTGGCAGGTTTCTTGCACTCGACTGGGCTCGCGGTCAACATCGGTCCGCTCCCCGCGATGGACTACCACGTCGGAGCCGCGATCGCGGCGGTGCCGTTGGTCATCTGGCATGTCGCCACGAGGCGCATCAGGGTCCGTACCACCGATCTGTCCCGCCGCGCGATTCTCCGCGGTGGCGCTGTTTTGGGAACCGCCGCACTCACGTACGCCACCAGCGAGCTGGTGGTCCGGGCGGCAGCCCTGCCTGGCGCGGCCCGCAGGTTCACGGGTTCCTATGAAACGGGATCGCGCAACCCCGACCTGCTGCCTGTCAGCAACTGGATGTTCGATCCTGTGCCCAGCCTCGACACTGGTTCGTGGTCGCTGCGGACTCCAGGCAAGACGTGGACCTATGAGCAGCTGGCATCCTTCAGCGATCGCGTCACCGCCACGCTCGACTGCACCGGCGGCTTCTACTCCACGCAGGAGTGGTCGGGCGTAAGACTGGACCGCATCCTCGACGGGGCGGATGGCTCTACGATCCGGGTCGTTTCCCACACCGGATACGACCGGCGCTTTCCCATCGCCGACGCGTCAAACCTTCTCCTCGCAATGCAAGTCGGAGATCGGCCGCTCGACGCCGGTCACGGCTTCCCCGCCCGCCTGGTCGCGGCGGACCGTCGAGGGTTCTGGTGGGTCAAATGGGTGGTCGCGATCGATGTGGATGACGTGCCGCACTGGTGGCAGCCGCCCTTCCCCTTGCAGTGAAAGCTCAGGGCGCGAACGCCAGCAGCAAACCTCCGGCCGTGCCGGCGACAACGTAGCTTCCCGCCATCGTCGGTCCGCCCAGCACAGCCTCCCTGGTGTCGTAGCTCCAGACCACCGCTCCATCGGTCGTCGAAAGCGCCGTCAAAGCACCGCCCTTCGCCTCGCCGAGTGCGTCACCAGTTCCAAAAAACAGCACGCGAGCTCCGACTACAGGGGCGGAGTACACCGGCAGCGGAGTGTTCGCCTCCCACTGGATAGAGCCATTCTTGGGATCGAGCGCGAACATTCCGGTTGGCGGGCTGGCCGATCCGACATACAAGCTCTGCCCGTCGTAGGCGGGCGACGCGATCAGTCCGTGGACCGCGCTGCCAGCGACCAGGAAGCGTGACCAGATCACACTGCCATTGCCCGCGTCCAGCAGCGCAAACATCCCAGCGTTCGACCCCACGGCCACCTCCTCTCGGCCGCCCGCATTGAGGATGACCGGCGTTGCTCCCACGTCAAGGTCTCGATCGGCATCAGGGTGCAGGCTGGTCTTCCACAGCAGGCGGCCCGTGGCTGTATCGAAGGCGAGCAGTCCATCGACAGGGTTGCCCACCCCAACGATTCCGCGGCCCGCTGCATCGATCGCGGCCGATGACCACACGCCCGCGCCGGGGGTGCAGCCGCTCAAGACGCAGAAGACCCATCTCTGCTGTCCGGTCGCGAGGTCCAGCGCCGCGATGCGGCCGGCCTCGAGAGGCTTGTCACCGTACTGAGATGCGATGCCAACCACCACCGTCTGCCCGAACACCGCCGGCGATGACCAGATCGCGGGCTGGACGCCGGGCGCGGTCCAATCCCACCGGGCGCGTCCGGTCGCGAGGTCGAACGCGAGCACATGTCCAGTCAGGGTCGCCGCCACGACGGTGCTGCTTGCGACGGCGGCCGACCCAGCGAAGCTTCCCAGACCCATGTGGGACCACAGCGGGGCACCTGACCTGATGTCCCAGGCTGCGATCACCCCGTGATCAGAGAGCGCGATCACCCGGTTGCCGGACACCACAGGTGAACCGTCGATGGCCCCATCCAGCGGTCGTGTCCAGGCCAGCTTCAGGTGGGCGGCCTGGTCGGCGGTCAGGGCCGCGCTCGCCGGATGACCGTCACGGAGGAGATCGCCGCGAAACATCGGCCAGTCCCCCGCGGATGTAAGCGGTGGCGAAGTCGGTGATGCGCAGGCGGTCAGCAGCGCCAGGCCCACAAGGGCGGCGAGGACTTTCAACGTCAGCTTGGCGATGGAGCCTGTTGCGCCACCGGGCGCATGTCGCCCGCGCCGATCCGGGCGTGCAGTAGAGCGAGGGGGCGAGGCGCCCACCAGTTGGCCCGGCCGAGGATCCGCATCACCGACGGCACGATCAAGATCCGGACGACTGTCGCGTCGATCAGGATCGCCACCGCCAGCCCGATACCAATCGACTTGATGATCACCACCTGCGCGAGACCAAAGGCGATGAACACGGCGCACATGATCGCGGCGGCGCCGGTGATCAGCCGGCCGCTCTTCTCAAGGCCCAGCGCCACACCGCTCTGGTTGTCACCGGTGCGCCGGTACTCCTCTTGAATGCGGCTGATCAGCAGCACCTCATAGTCCATCGACATTCCGAACACGATGCTGAACAGGATCACGGGGATGCTTGGATCGATCGATTGCGGTGTGAATCCGAGCAGATCTGACAGATGGCCCTGCTGAAAGATGAACACCAGGGCGCCAAACGATGCGGAGATCGAGAACAGGTTCGTGATCACCGCTTTCAGCGGCAGCACCACCGAGCCCGTGAGCAGGAACAGCACGATGTAGGTGATGAGGATGACGGCGCTGATCGCGGTCGGAGTCTTCGAGAGTACGAAGTCGACGATGTCGAGGTCGAACGCAGTGGCGCCGGTGGCGAGCACCTGCCCGTCGGGAATGTGCTCCCCGCGGACGGCGCGAACAAGGCTGCGCGCCTCGTCGCTCGTGTACTGCTTGTTGGTCACCACGTAGAGCACCGTGAGGTGCTGGCCTGTGGTCAGTGAGAGCGCTTGCTGCAGCGTCGGGGGCAGCTCGGTCACCGGCTGCCCGAAGAGGCGCTCGTAGTCAGCCTTCGAGTAGCTCGGATCGACGTTCACGATGCTCTGCACGCGAAGGACGTTCGGCAGTTGAGCCAGCCGGCGGCTGAGGTCGTAGATGTCGCCGACGTGGCCAGACGTCAACGGGCTACCGCTCGGGTAGTAGATGACTGCCTCGACGGTGGTCTGGTCCTGCCCTGGAAAGTCTCGCAACAGCGTGTCGTAGCCCTGGCGCGCCTCATTCGACGGCGGCAATGCGTCCACATCTGCGTTGGCAAGCCGCAGCTGAAGAAACGGCGATCCCGCAAGCAGGAGAACCGCGAGCGCCGGGACCAGGACGATCAGGGGCCGGCGCATCACCCAGAGCGCCATGGTGTGCCATGCGCCTGTGCCCTCTGGCCGGCGGCGGCCGAGGTAAGGGACGCGAAACCTGTCCACGTGCGGCCCGAGCACGGCCAGGACCGCGGGCAGAAACGTCAACCCGTAGACGACCGCAATGCCGACGACGATCGCCCCCGCAGCGCCCATCGAAGCCAGGAACGTGCCCTGGTAGAACAGCATCGCCGATAGGCCGATGGCGACGGTGACGCCTGAAAATGTGATTGCGCGTCCGGCGGTGGACATGGTGATCGCGATGGCGTCCTCGCGCGAGGCCCCCGCGGCGAGCTCATCGCGGAACCTGTTGACCACGAACAGCGAGTAGTCGATCGCCACCGCCAGCCCGATCAAAGTGACGACGTTGATCGCGTACTGCGAGACGTCGGTGAACCGGGCGAGAAACAGCGTCCCTCCCACCCCGCCGACGATCGCCAGCAGGCCGACGCTGAGCGGTAGGGCCGCCGCGACGACCGCGGCGAAGATCAGAACCAGCATCAGTAGCGTGATCGGCAGGGCCACGTACTCCGCGCGCTGCAGGTCAGCCTCCAGCGTGCCGTTGAATGCTTCGTTCAGCGGCACCTGGCCCGTGGCCACCACTTGCAGCGTGCCCTGGCGCACCTTCGATACCAGGGTCTGGTAGTACCGCTGAGCGGCGGGCGAGCTGTCGTTCAGGTTGACGATCACGAGCGCCTCGTGCCCGTCGCGCGAGATCAGGTTGGCCTGGTCCAGCGGCGGCACTGTGTAAGGGGTGGTGATGCTGCTGACCCGCGAGTCCGACTGCAGCGGCGCCAGCGCTCCCTCGAGCGCGGCCTTGAAGTCGGCCCCGGTTGCGACCATGGTGGGGCTGCTGAAGAGGAGCGTGATCTCCGAGGTTTTCGTCTTCCCCTGCTTCGGGTGCAGCTCGTTCGCCTCGAGCTTCGCGGCCTGGCCGGCAGGAAGTGTGGCTCCGAATCCACCGTTGCCGACGAGGGTACCGCCGGTGATGATGCCCGCCACTGAGAGAGCGAGCAGGACCGCGGAGGCGACCAGGACTGCCCACCGGCGGCGGTAGACGAAGCGACCCCAGCGGGCGAACATCGCCAGAGAATACAGACGACGGGTACCCGGATCCCAGTGGGGGGAACCCTATTCCGTCAGCTCAGACCTTCCATTTGATGCCGCCGTCGAGGACTGGCGCCGCTTCCTTGATGAAGTTGTTCATGTTCGACACCTCGCTCTCGAGGAAGACCGCGTAGTAGACGCTGCCGCTGGCGTTGGCGCCGACGAAGATCGGCGCCCCGATCGCCACGCTCTGAGAACCGCTTGTCACGGTGAAGCAGAGCTGCCAGTAGATCCCCTTCGCGCCGTCCATATCGCCGGTGGACGACTTGGTCCCAGGGCAGTCCTTGGTGTCCGGAAACTTCTGGCGGAAGTAAGCGTCGAGCTGATCCTTGTTCTGCTGGGCGCTTTGCGGCGGGCTCTGCGCGCCGCTGCCGATCGTGATCGAACCATCACCGTTTGGATTCTCGAGAGTGATGGTCTCGTCGTCCTTGCTCAGCACAGTCCAGCCTTTGGGCACCAGCACTGTTTCACTCGCGTTCGACTCGGTCCCGGTGCCACCAGTCGCAGGCGTGGACGATGGCGACGGCAGTGGCGTCGGAGTCGTGCCCGGCGTCGGGCTCGACAGCGACTTGAAGCTGCCGGCGGGCTGAGTGTTCTTGCCAAATCCGCTGAACGCGAGCACGGTGCCGCAGCCGGCCATGATCACGACCAGGCCCACGACCACCGCGATGATGATCATCCACGGCGTGCGATGGACCGGCGGCTGCGCACCGCCCGCGGCCGGCGAGTAGTAGGGGCTCTGGAAGGCCGGTGGCGGTCCCGGCGGCGCTCCCGGCGGAGGCGCCGCGTAGGTGGCGGGCGGTGGCTGCGTGAACGGCGACGCCGGTGCGGCGCCGACAGGTGCCGCGGGAGCCGGTGCAGCCGCCGCGGCCAGAGGCGAGCCGCAGGCCTGGCAGAACTTGTTGCCGTCAGGGTTCTGGGTTCCGCATCTCGCGCAGGCGATTGCCATCAGGCGCCCCTCCGAGTCGGCTCTTTGCGCTCACGCCGGCTCCGCTTCAGGTGAGTTGGTGCCGCCGTGAGAGCCATCCCGCAGTTCGGACAGAAGCCCGAGGCGACGATGTGCATGTGGCAGCTGGGGCACACAGTCTCGGCGAACCCCATATGTGCGGCTTCCTCGAGCAGCGCGTGGTGGAGCAGGTAGCGGACGTAGATGAGCATCGCGCCCACCACCGCCGCCTGCCAGATGAGGATCAGCAGTGGACTGAGCGAAACGTCACTGAGGATCTGGCTTCCGCCAGTGAAGGCGATGTGCGCCACCACAGCCATCGCGACAGCTCCGATCTCACGCCCGCCCAGCTTGCCAAGCCGCTGGCGCCAGACGGCCGCCACGATCATGCCCGTCGCGCTGCCTTGCATCAGGGGCGAGAGCACCGAGATCGTGGTGAGCGGATAGATCCAGTTGGCGGGAGCCACGTGGCCCAGGTACTGGAGCGTGGTGGCGAAGTTGATCAGCGTCTCTGCAAGGCTGAAGCCGAGACCCGCGGCGATGCCAAATACGAGGCCGTCGACCGTTTCGGGGAAATCCTTTCGGTTGGGCAGGAAGATCGCAGGCGCCGCCTTGGCCGCCTCCTGGATGAGCGGCACCAGCAGACCGAACCCGAGCAGGGCGGCCACGTCGACGGTGGTGCCCGCCAGGGGATTGGGATTGGAGGTGATCGGGTTGTGGAGCAGCCGCACGATCACTGTGATGACGATGCCGGCCACCACGCCACCGCCAAGAGTGAAACCGAGCACCGTGGCGGGCTCATCGCGATAGACCTGGGCCTCGTACAGGTAGACGAGGTACAGCACCGGCACGAGGAAGGCCGCCACGAGTATCGCCGCTGCGATCAGGCCGGAGACGTAGAGGATGAGCACGCCCGCGAGGCCGGCGATGAACGCCCAGCGAAACTCGTGGATCTTGTGGTGGCCCAGGTGCGGAAACAGGGTGGTGATGACCGAGGGCTGGGCGACATGCTCACCCGGATGCGCCGCGTATCGGTGCTCACGAAGCTTGGCGTTGCCGAACTCTTCGGTCGTGCCCTGGTGGGCACCACAGCGCGTGCAGAAGACGCCATCTGGGACGTCGTGCGCGCAATGGTCACACCGCATCAGCTACCTCCCGGCTGTGGGCAAGGCCCGAGTAAACAGCCGAAAGGATATCCGCAGAGAGCCGGGTTTTAGACCCGGGTTAGTGGATTCGGCTTAGGCGCCGGTGCTGGCCTCGGCCGGCTCGGCGGGGACCCAGCCCCGGATCCAGTGGCAGGAAGCGTGGCCCGGGTGCTTGTCGAAGTAGCGCTGGTGGTACTCCTCCGCCCGCCAGAAGCGATCGATGGGGACGATCTCGGTCACTATCGGGCGCTGGAAGTGGGCCTGGGCAGCCCCCTTCGAGCCGTGTGCCTCGGCTTCCTGCTCGGGGTTGTGAAAGAAGATGACCGAGCGGTACTGGTGCCCGAAATCAGGGCCCTGGCGGTTGAGGGTGGTCGGGTCGTGCATGTTCCAGAAAGCGTTCAGAAGCTCCCGGTACGTCACCTTGGCCGGGTCGTAGGTGACCTCGACGGCCTCAGCATGGCCGGTGCGGCCGGAGCAGACCTGCTCGTAGGTCGGGTTGTCGCGTGATCCGCCGGCGTAGCCGGACACAGCCTCGATCACGCCGGGGATCTCGTTGAAAAGATGCTCGACGCCCCAGAAACAGCCGCCGGCGAATGTTGCCTTTTCCATGTGCCCGATTCAGGATACGCGCGCCAGAAGCGTCGGGTTTCAACGTCATGGGTTAGGAGAGGAAGCTGAGCTTGGAGCAGGTCGCCGTCATTTTGAGCGCGGTTTCGGTGGTGCTTTCGGCCCTGGCCGCGGTATTCGCCTTCCAGGCCGCCGCCACCGCTGGAAACGCCAAGCACGACGCCGACCGGCGCTGGGACGATATGGTGCGGCCCCGCCCGAGGCTTGCTTTCACCGCCCCTCCCTCGCCGAACCAGCCGATCGAGGTTGAGGTGGAAAACCTCGGCGGCACGCTGGCAGCAGGCGCGGTGATCGCGATCTACGGCGAGGAGCTCTACGCCAGCGAGCTGACGCTGCCCGAGAAGGCTCCGGCGCGGCGGATGACGTTGCCACCGGTGCTCAAGGCGTGGCAGAAGGCGCGCCAGCCGGCGTTCTTGATGATGGCGGCGCGTGACGTCAGCGGGCGCTGGTGGGATTGCCTCGACGGCATGAAGGTGATCAAGGATCCACGCCGCTGGTTGGATGCGCACCTGAAAGAGCTGCGCCTGCAGGGCGCGGTCAGCTTCCCCGAGCTGTCAGGAGCTCCTCCGCACCGGCGCTAGCCGACCAGCCTCGCGTCGAGGCTGATCTCGGCGTTGCCATGAAACAGCTTCGATACCGGACAGCTGTCCTTGGCCTCATCGGCCAGCTTCTGAAATCCCCGCTCGTCAAGGCCCTGCACCCGGCCGCGCACGCTGAGCCGGATCGTGGTGATCCCCTGGCCAGGCACGAAGTCGACCTCGGCGGTGGTGTCCAGCCTTTCGACGTGATGACCTGCCTTCGACAAGCCGTTGGCGAACGCCATCGAGAAGCAGGCTGAATGGGCTGCAGCGAGCAGCTCCTCGGGGCTGGTCTTGTTGATTCCGCTCGGTCGCTCCGACCGCGAGGCCCAGCTGATGGGCAGCTCGCCGAACGCGCCGCTCGCAGGCCTGACATGCCCGCCGCCCTTGGCCAGATCGCCTTCCCAGTTCGCCTCAGCCCTGCTGGTCGCAGCCATTCGTCAAACCTCCCGACAGCGTGATTTGGGAATCAGCTTACGGGTCGCGCGTTACCTCGATATGCCAGGCAAGAGCAAGCGGATGCATTCGATCAAAAACAAGAAGACATATGAGGCGTTGAAGCGCAAGGGTATGAGCAAAACCCGTGCGGCGAAGATCAGCAACGCCCAGAGGTCCAAGTCGAGATAGTCACCGACGCACTGGATCTAAAGGAAGAAGGCCTCGTCTACTCGTCGGATACCCAGCCCGGGATCCGGCGAGTCAGGCGAGGTAAGGGCTTCACGTATCGCGGTCCCGGCGGGGAGCTTCTCAAAGAGCGTGCTGCTCTCGACCGCATCCGTTCGCTCGCCATTCCGCCGGCCTGGACTGACGTCTGGATCAGCAGCAGCCCGCGAGGGCACATGCAGGCGACGGGGCGCGATGCGAAAGGCCGCAAGCAGTTCCGCTACCACCCCAGGTGG
>VBFO01000044.1:29715-81360 GCA_005881025.1 Chloroflexota bacterium
CTCATCGGATTCAGCCAGGCGCTTCCGCGGATCCGGCGCAGAGTCGCCCGTGACCTTCGCCGCCCGCAACTGTCGCAAGAGAAGGTGATCGCGACGGTCGTCAAGCTGCTGGAGGCGACTATGGTGCGCGTCGGCAACGAGGAGTACGCGCGACAGAACGGCTCCTATGGGCTGACGACCCTTCGCGACCGGCACGCCAGGGTGCGCGGCAGCACCGTCCGGCTGATCTTCAAAGGCAAGACGGGCAAGGAGGTCGAGGCCGAGGTGACGGATCGAAGGGTCGCCCGCGTCGTCAGGCAGTGCCAGGAGCTGCCCGGCCAGGAGCTGTTCGCATACGTCGACGCAGACGGCGAGCGGCACACGGTGTCGTCCCATGATGTCAACGACTACCTGCGCGAGACGACAGGCGAGGATTTCACCGCCAAGGACTTCCGCACGTGGGCAGGGACCGTGCTGGCGGCGACGGCGCTGCGTGAGCTGGAGGGTTTCGAGTCGGAGGCCGAGGCCAAGCGCAACGTCGTGGCCGCGATCGACAGGGTGGCGAAGCGGCTGGGCAACACCCGCGCGGTCTGCCGGCGCGCGTACGTGCACCCGGCAGTGGTGGACTCGTACCTGGACGGCTCGCTGGACGGGCAGCTTGCGGGTCCGGCGGTGGAGTCCGCGGTGCTGTCGCTGTTGCGCCGGAGCTTCCATAAGGAGGTTCGCCGCCGCCAGCGCGCCGCCTAGAGGATCACCGGTGCGTAAACGGAGGCTGAAAGAAGTCGGCCACCCGCGCAGGGCGACCGTCCAGCGCGACCTCGCTGAACTGGTAGAGCATCGCCGCGGTGGGCGCGAAGACCTCCACTTGACTCAAACGCAAGGAGAATTCTTGCGAGCGTCCTGGATTTGATTCGCCGACGGCGCGGCGGAGATCAATGATCGGGATCACGAAGAGACGCGCCACCTCGGCCGGCGAAGGCTGAAGCGCCGCCGCCGGAGCGCCGCTCCAGACGATCACCGGCGTGATGGTGAAGCCGGATCGCGTCTCGAAGTCGTCGAGCGCGCCGAGCACGCCCGCTGGGTCGACACGCAGACCGACCTCCTCATGAAGCTCGCGCAGCGCGCAGTCCTCGACCGTCTCACCTTCGTGAACCCGGCCGCCGGGCAGCGCCATCTGACCTGCGTGGCGGCTCATGTCCGCGGTCCGCTCGAAGATGGGGATCGCAGGCTCGCCGTCGTGGTCGACTACCACCATCGCCACCGCCGCCGGTATCAGCGACGCCGGCGACGGAACTCGCTCAAAGCGACGCAGGTTCAGCTCGATCACGGTCCGCAGCGCAGCAGTGCTGGTCACCAACCTGAGTCGGACTATAGGAGGACAGGGCAAGGCGGCCGTCCCGCCGGCCGCCCCACAAGGAGGGAGGAGGGTCAGGCGACGACGTCGAAGCGGGTCAGGTTCCAGCCCTGGATGCTGACGACCGGCGTGGCCCCTTGCAAGAGCGACGGGTTGTAGGTCGCTGTCAACGTCTGCGATTCGCCAGGGAACAGAGTGATGTCGTTGTCGCTCCAGGCGATCGGCAGGACCTCGTTGTCGCCGGGCAGCTCCGTACCGGTGGTCGTTCCTCTGCGCACGTCCGCGCGAACGAAGAACGCGACTGTGTGCGTGGTCGATGTGTTGGTGATGGTCACAGTGGTGGTGCCGTTGGAAGTGCTCGCGGTCACCGACACGGTCCCTGCCGCAAGGCCATTGAGCGCTGTCAGGTTCGCGTACTGGGAGATCGTCGACTTGGGCTGGCCCAGCGACTTGGACCAGTTGACGATGTCGGCCTGCGTGGAGAGCCAATAGACGTTCCGCTCGATGGTCGCCCCGCCCTGGGACATGACCAGCTCGACAAAGTAGGTCTGCACCGGCGTGGATCCGGTCGCCGGCACCCTGGGGGTCAGCACGCCATTGACCACGACCTGACTTCCGACCGAAAGCGATGCCGATGTCTGCCGGTCGAGCACGTTGGAGTTGATGTCATACACGGTGGAGGTGACCGTCACTCCTGACTGCGTAGCGCCGCCGAGGTTGTCCACCGTCACCGTCCCGTTGTCCATCGCGTACAGCGCGTGGAGTGTGCTGTTGCCTTTCTTGGCACCGAAGTACGAGCCGGCCTGGTCGTAGTCGTTGTTGTAGAGCGCCCAGAGCAGCGTCGGCCACCCCTTGTTCATCTGCCAGTACACGGTTCCGGTCGAGGGCGAGGCCGCGTTGTTCCAGTGGTCGATGAACGCCTCGAACTGCGCGCGGGTGTCCTCGTAGTTCTGTACCTGGGCCTCGCGCACGTACTGGGCCAGGCTGGACCACGATCCATAGCGCGCCTGAATCGCCGAGTCCAGCTCTACCAGCGAGCCGAAGTGATAGCCCTTGTTACCGCTCTCATAGTTGGTGTGGTACTGCGTCGCCCGGGGCGATTGCCACAACGTGGCCTGGTCGGATGCCGACAGGAAACGGTTGATCGAATCGATTGTCGGCACTGTGTCACCGCCGCTTTCCTCGGAGTCGAATCCCCAAGATCCGCCCTGGTTGGTGAGATCGCCCGACGCGAAATGCGTGGTGTCATACCAGTAGCTCGGTGGCACCCAGTCGTAGGGGCCCTCCTTCTCACCCGAAGGCCCGAGCGTGCCCTGAGGATCCGCCTTGTACTCCGCGGAGGAGATGATCGGGTTGGCGGGATAGAAGTCGGACTGCGTGAAGCCGTTCAAGGCCAGGGTCTCCTGCTGCGAGGACGGCGCGTTGTCGCTCCACGACCAGTTGATCACGCTCGGGTGGTTGCGGATGTTCTGGCCGATCGTGAGCGCCGAGTTCTGATACACCGCAGCCTGCGCCGTGGTCAGGCTCGTGTTCGTCTCCCAGAAGTCGCAGCACTGGTAACCCCCGTCGACCATCAGGCCGGCCTGGTCCATCTGCTGGTAGAAATCGGCCGGCATCTGGTGGCCCTCGGTGCGGATCCCGTTCACACCCATGCTCTTCATCAGGAAGATCTGCGCCGCGGTGTCGAAGGACGAGTAGTGCAGGAACAGGTTCTCCGACCAGCCGCCGCCGCGGAAGATGAAGCGGCGACCGTTGATCGCGAAGACTCGAACGCCGTTGGGCGTCATGCTCGACGCACCGATCAGTGAGGTCGTCACGGTGCGGATGCCGAACGTCTCAGTCTGCGTCTCAGTGGTCAGACCGGTTTGCGAGAGGCTGACCGCCAGCGTGTAGAGCGGCTGCGCTCCCATCTGATAGGGCCACCACACCTGTGGACCGGTCACGTTCAGGCTCGGATAGGACCCGGGCGTGAAAGTCACCGTCTGGGTGGTGTTCGCAGGCACATTCACGGTCTGGCTGACCGTGATGAACGGGCTGGTGCCGCCGGGTGCTGTGATGGCTACGGTCACCGTCCCGCTCTGCGCGCTCGCGGAGTGATTGGTGACGTCGGCCTTCACGGTCAGCGCCGAGCTGCTCATATCGGCGGCGTTGCTCTGGTTCACGTGTGAGTTGTCGAGACCCAGCGAGTTGCTGAGGTGCAGTTGCACTGGAAACTGGATGCCCGTGTTGTTGTCGGGCGGGATCTGGTTCCAGTCCACATCGTCGAGCGTGTACATCGCGGTCGGATTGTTGGGGTAGACCTCGAACGCAAGCGCGTTGTCGCCGGTGAGGACGCGGCTGGTGATGTCGAACGTGTAGCGAGTGAAGTCACCCTGCACCGTCGCCTGGGTGGCAATCTCCTGTCCGTTCAGCCAGACATCCGCCTGCCCGACGACTCCGTTGATGATCAGTGTCGCGTCCTGCCCGGCAGCCAGCGCGCCGTTGAAGTCGGTGCGGAACCACCACGGCACCGAAAAGCGCGCCACTGTCTCACGTCCGACGCTGGCCATGTAGCCGAGGCAGGTCTGCATGTTGTTGGAGAAGAAGACGTTCGGGCACTCGCCGTGCTGCAGCACTGCCTCCACCTCGGTGCCAGGCGCGCCGGCGTCATCAGGCGTGACGTTGAAGAAGGCGGAGGTGTTGAAGCCCGGCGTCGAGATGACGGCGCCGGTCTGGGTGGCGACCGAGCTGCTCTGGACCTCCCACCCGCCGGTGCCAATGGTGGTCGTGCCAACCGCCCCGGCCGCCGTCGCGATCAGGTGAGGTGTGGCTGCCAGCACGCCAGACGTGGCCAGCAAAGCGATCACGGATAGGGCGCGAATCCTTGAACTAGCCATCTCGCTATCCCCCGCAGCGCCCCGGCAGCCGGCCGAGGCCTAACCCCGACGCCAGTTAGTTAGTAAAGTTCCCATACCATCTGCCTGGCGTCAAGACCCAATTTCGGGGCCACAAGGCAGGCCGGGGCCCTATGCTCGGGCGGCCTGTGGAACGCTTCGGACGGACCGAAAAGGCATCTTTGACTCGGTCGCGAAGCGCGGCTACCGGACTGCGGCGAACACTCCGTTCGTGGTTTTTGTGGTGACCCTCGCGGCGCTCTCCCCCGCCCGCTGGGGCAAATGGTCCCTTGAGGTCGATCCCACGTGAGCTCCCAGGCGGAGTCCGCCCTCGGACGGCTGATCGCATTCAGCGATGGCATCTTCGCGGTCGCCATCACCCTGCTAGTGCTGTCGATCGCCGTGCCAGACCTGGGGAACAACCAGACGGACGCCAACCTTCAAGGGCGCCTGCTGGATTCCATCCCCAGCATCTTCAGCTTCGTCATCAGCTTCGTTGTGGTTGGCATCTTCTGGCTCAGCCACCATCGCCTGTTCCAGCTCATCCGTGAGTACGACCGGCCCACCCTCTACGCGAACCTGTTCTTCCTGATGACGATCTGCTTTGTCCCCTTCCCCACCGCGATCCTCACGCGCTACGGGCAGCTGACGACCGCCGTCGTCTTCTACTCAGTGAGCATGGCGTTCGGCGGGCTCACCCTGGCGCTGCTATGGTGGCTCGCGGCCATCCGGCCGGCCCACCGCAAGCCTCAGCGGCGCATGGGCGCGTACTTCGCGCTCAGAGCCATCGGGATGGCGCTGGTCTTCCTGGTTTCGGTGCCGGTGGCCCTGGCGAGCGTCACCGCAGCCAGGTATGCATGGCTTGCCATCTTCCCGGTCTACCTGGTGCTCGGGCGGATCTTCGCGCGTGACATCCGGGGTGAGCTTCGCCCAGGCATCTGATCGCCAACCCTGGTAGGTTGAAGGTGGCTGCTCAGGGGTTTCCTTCTTGGAAGCCCGACCAATTTTCGCGCGGGGGTGTGTAGATGAATAGGTTGCGCAGGGGCGTGTTTGTGCTGGCCGCCACCGGCTCTCTGGTGGTGGTCGCAGTGTCCGGCTCGCCGGCCGTGATGGGAGCGGCGCCGCCGCGATACGCAGTGGCCAACGTCGGACCGTACGGCGGCGAGCCCTCGATCGTCTCCGACCATTTGGGCCGCCTTTATGACACCACGCCGAGCGGCGGGACCATCACGTATAGGTCCGTAGATCACGGGGCCACGTGGACTCCTACCGCCATCGCCGATCCGAGCAGCGGCGACGACTGCCTCGCCACCGACCAGGAGAACTCGGTCTACCTCTGCAACCTCGCCGGCAGCGAGGGTGCGGCGCCGCTGCAGGCAGACGTCTGGAAGTCGACCAACCTTGGCGCGTCGTGGTCTCATGGCTCGGCTTTCATCCCCCAATGCGGGAGCACGAGCTGCTCCCCGTTCGGAGTCGACCGCGACTGGGTGGCGGCATCGATCCCTCAGGGCGGCCACACCAACACCGCCGAGGTCGTGCTGATGTACCACGACTTCTACGGGCCCAGCCAGATCTGGGTGAACATCTCGCAGGACGGCGGCGCCACCTTCGGCGCGCCGCAGGAGGTGCTCGCCAGCCCGAATGTGACTCCGGGCGCAGTAACAGGAACGCTGGTCGCCCAGGGCTACACGTTCTGCAACACGGTTCCGGCTGGCGTCGCCATCGTGCCGCCCGGTCTTCCCCACGCCGGACGCATCTTCGTGGCGTGGATCGCCGCCGACCTGGCCCAGAACGCCACCGGCTGCAACGCCTCGATGCTGCAGTCGTTCCATACCGTCTGGATCTCGTACTCAGACGACCGCGGCGCGCACTGGACACCGCAGCAGGCGTGGGACGCCGGCTTCGGACACGACACCTCCACCCCGTTCGTCGCCTTCACGCTCGACGACCGGGGCAACCCTTACTTCGGCCTAACGGTCAACGCCAGCTCAAACCCGGTCACCTGCTCGGCCGAGTCGACCGCCGGCACTGTGCAGTCCGACACCTCGTGCGAGTACGACATGTACGTCATCTGGTCACAGAACGGCGGAGCCACATGGGATGGCGGCGGCGGATTGATCCCCGGAAGCGCCGCCCAGGCATACCGCGTCAACAGTGATCGGGGCACGCATTTCTTCCCCGCGATCGCGGCCGGCGATCCAGGGCAGGTGGACGTCGCCTACCTGAGGACGCCAGAGATCCTTCCCACCGATCCGTTCGGCAAGGCGGATCCGGGCGGATGCGCCGGTCCCGGCACCGGCGGCAACCCGCCCACCTATCCGCCGGCCTGCCAGTGGAACCTGTTCGCAGCGCAGTCGCTCAACCTCACGTCCAGCCCGAGCAAGGCTTCATGGTCGGCGACGCAGATCACCACCACTCCGATGCACATCGGGGACATCTGCAACCTGGGCATCTTCTGCGTAGCGCCGAGCTCCAATCGCAACCTGCTCGACTTCATCATGGAGGCGGTTGACCCGTCAGGCTGCGCACACATCGCCTACGCGGACGACAACACCGTGAACAAGCTCCGCGCGGCGAACCAGACCTCCGGCTGCTTCAAGATGCGGTTCTAGAATTCGGCGGAGTGCATCAGCTCCGCATCTACACGATCAAGCAAGGCGAGATGGCGGCGTGGATCAGCGAGTGGAAGTCGCTGATCGCGCCGCTCCGCCGGAAGTTCGGCTTCGAGGTCGTGGGGGCCTGGACGGTGGACGAGGAACGGTTCATCTGGATGCTTCACTACGACGGTCCGAAGTCCTGGGAAGAGGTCGACGCCGAGTACTACAACTCGGAGGAACGCAAGGCGATCGACCCCGACCCCGCGCGTCACATCGAGAAGAGCGAGCACTTCCTGATGCGGGAGGTCCGGGCCTAGCTCACAATCCGCCCGTGCGCCGGAATGCGGAGGTCGCGGTCTGGTGGGATGACGCTCGAAAGAGGCGACTACCGCTCGTCTGTGTATTCAGCGGTGAGCCGGCGAGCGACTTCAGGCAGTTTGGCGAGTTGACGATCCCGGCGATGGCGTGGCTGATCCTTCTGTTGCTGCCGCTGTGGGCGCTGGGTGGGTTGCCTGGAGGGGGTTTCCTGTCGATTCAACTGCCGGTATCAGAGGATTGGCGCCGGCGCCTTCGGGTCACGTCAGGCCTTGCGCTGGCGACGATGCCTCCCACGGTGATCCTCGTGGTTGCCGCCTTCAGCGACTGGTTCGGATTGAGCATTCTGTTCTGGGTAATCGGGGCAGCCTTTTTTGGGACGTCAATGGGCCTTACCCTGTGGCGCGAGTCATGGCAGCCTCGATACAGCGAGCGGTTCAAGGATGAGCATGGCGCCAAGTACATCGTCCTGAGAGGCGTGCATCCGCTGTTCGCAGAGGCCGTCGAAAGGAAATACCGGGAAGACTAGTCCCAGGTCGCGAGCTGCTCGCGCATTCCCCTGGTGCCTGACAGGTAGCGCTCGCGGCCCAAAGCGAGAGCGGTTGCAACTATCAGCAGCACCAGCGCGACCGCGCCAAAGGCGACGAACAGGTAGCCCGCCTGGGCGATCAGCAGCAGCGCGCGCAGGGACGCCAGCGCCAGCGCAGCGCCTCCGCCGGCCAGCAGCACCCGGCTCCGCAGCGCGACTCCCGCTCCCACCGTCAAAGCGCCTTCAATCAACAGCACCACCAGCCACCACACATCGCCTTCGACCGTCAGCACAACCGCCCATCCCATCGCGAGCCCGAGGCCGGCGGCGACCAGCAGCCTGCGAATCCAGACGTCGACCTTGAATGCCCCCTCCCGGCGGAGGCTGATGCCGGCGGCAACGAATCCAGCGCCAGGTCCGACCAGCTCCCAGGAATCGAGGCCCACGTAGCGCGCGACGAAGAATCCTGCGCTGCACGCAAACACGATCGCCGCGTACAGGTTGGGGCGAAACCCGTAATCACGCGCGTCAAGCCACAACACCCCCCCGGTGATGAGCAGGGCCACTGAAGCCAGCACCGCCCCGAGGCTGCCGGCACCAGTGCGATCGGGAAAATTGAAGCCCGCGATTGCAGAGACGGCCAGCAGGCCTAGCCCCAGGTAACGGTGCATGTCGATCACCTGGTGCCTGCCGAGCCACATCAAAGCAGCCCTGCCGAGGCTCCAGAACACGAGGCCAAGTCCGCCCAGCATTGCGGCGTAGAGGATGGTGTCGGCGCCGGTCGAGTAGAGCAGCGTGATGGAGCCTGCAAGCGCTGACGCCGCGGCGAATGGCAGCACCCAGCGCTCCCGCTCTTGCATCCCGGCTGTGTAGATGAGCGGTGCATAGGCGAGCAGCGCGATCCCGATCGGGTCGGCATCGTTCTGCACGGCAAGGGCCATCAACGAGCCCGACGCGAGCGTGACCGCCGCGATCTCTGTGCTCCATGCCCACCGGTTCGCGAATCGGGTCCGGATCGCAAGGCCGGCGAACCCTGCCAGCCAGGCAAGGACCGCGAATGCGACCTTCTCGGTCTCGTACTCCGACCCACGACCGAGCGCGATGAACGAGAAGTGGAGTGCTGGGCCGAGCAACAGCACCGTCGCGTATGGCAGCCACCACAGCCGGCCGCGGATGGCGGTTTGGACTGTGAGCGCGGCCAGGGCGACGAACTCGATGGCGACGATCGCAGCCGGCTCCTGCGCATACGGCCAGAAGAAAAAGACCGGGCCCGCCACCAGCATCGCGGCCATCGCATACCAGCGCTCGATGTCGTTCTTCGCGCGCAGGCTCCACTCAGCGTGAGCGGACGCCAGGGCCAGAACCATCAATCCTGCGATGCCCGCGTCAACCTTCAGCACGCCGCCCGCAAGCAGCAGACCGGTCGATGCGAAGAGTGAAGCGGCGGACCGCTCGATGGGCCGCCACCGGAGCAGCGGCCCGGCATCGCCGATCAGCGACCAGGCGAGGAAGAAAGCACCGGTCAGCACGCAGGCGGCGGCCTGCGGCCACCCGGGTAGCTGGTAGACGAATGTCATCGCGGTGCCGATGAGATCGAGCAGCAACAGCACCACCACGGCGCTGGTTTCGAACCCGACGCGATCCAAGCGTGGTCGCGCAGCGAACCAGGCGCCGGTCAGGATCACGGCTGACGCCGCCACGACTGCGCCTTGCCATGTGTCGGGCACGTAAGCGATCGATAGGCTTCCCGCGGCACCCGCCACCGACAACCAGGCCAGCCACGGAAGCTCTGATTCCTTGCGAGCGAGGGCCAGCCACCAGTAGGCGACGGCGAGAAGCGCGAAGGCGGCGAAGAGCCGCCACCAGAGCAGGTCCTCGGGTCCTGTGAAACACAGCCCGAGCGCAACGAGTGCTGTCGCGTGGACGAAGAAGCGGCGCGCCGCATTCGCAACTCTCCGCCGTGCCAGGGCTCGCGCCTGGCCGAGGCCGACATAGAAGAGCGCCAGCAGCGCATCGAACGGACCCCGCCAGCCCTGGGCGTTCAGCGCATCCACGCCGACAAACCACGCGATGGTGAAGAGGCCGCGGGCGGCGATGGCACTGAAACGAACCGCACCCATCTCGGCAGCCACTCCGAATGCCACGGACGAGATGAACAGCCCCGCGACGATCTCCCAGTGACCGGCTCCGATCTCAGCCCGGCGCAGGCCGACGGCGACAAGGATCAGCGCTCCGTAGAAGAAGTACGACGCATAGCGCCTCAGAGGGATAAGGCCGGAGCGCGTAAACGGGATGACGTAAGCGACCAGGGCAAGTCCGGTCAAAGCCCCAGCCCATGGTCCGAGGTTGCCGTCGCGCCCGGTCAGCAACAGCGCCACCGGAAGCACCCCTCGCAGCGCGTACCCCGTCAGCTCGGTTGGGCCCAGGAAGTAGTCAGCGGCATAGAGCACGAAGGCGAACCAGAGCGCCGCGGTCAGAACCCACGCCTCGCCAAGCTGGTTCTCCCAGGCCGCCAGCACGAGCCCAGCCAGGACCGCGGCGTGGAGGTGCGCGACGTGCGGCCGGTACAGGCGGCCTGCGATTCCCAGCATCTCGGGCTCGCGCTGCAGGGCGATGAGCGGGATGGCGACCGCCATCGGGAGCAAGAAATGCCCGTTGCTGACGCCAAGCGGACCTGATGCGGTGGCGGCGGCGAGGATGGCGGCTCCTTCGCCGATCCAGGCGCGCAGAGGCTGGGCCGCCAGTGCCTGCCAGGCCAGGTAGGAGAAGGCGAGCGCGGCCAGCGTTCCGGTCCACAGCCAGTCGGTTGGCGCGTAGCGGAGCGCAAGCCCGAGCGAGGCGAGCGCGGATGCGTGCGCGAACCACTGGAAGTGCGTGAACACGCGTGCCGGCAGCAGGCGCTGCCACACGGTGTAGGCAAGGGGCGCTAGCGCCACTCCGGCCGCGAGCCAGTGGTCCCCCAACACCCAACCAGACGCGCCGACAGCCGCTGCAAAGATCGCGATGCCGGCCATCTCGCCGTAAGCCCGAAGGTCGAGACGCCTCGCCAGGGTTCCGTAAACGGCCGCGCATGCAGCGGCGGTGATTGCCACCGCCTGGTAGACGGTGATCCCCTGCTCGCCGAGGGCCAGGAACGTCCAGGCGGCCACCCCCACCAGGGGCAGCAGGACAGCCGCCAGCGCGATGTAGATCTGCCCCACCGACTCGAGGCCCTTTCGCCGCCGTGCGAAATAACCGGCGACGGCGAAGACCAGGTTGAGAGCCACTACAGCACCAAGACGCACACCTCCCCCGAGGCCGGTGGTGCCATACAGCTCGAAGAGCACCGTGGCGACGACCAGCAGGAACGCGCCAAGCGCGGCGAGCATCAGCACCGAGTGCTCGGCGAAGAGGTCGCGGAAGGAGAAAGGCGGTGGGGGTGGCTGGGCGGGTTGGGCGGGCGCGATGGGCGTGGCCGGAGCGGCAGACGCGGCAGCAATTGCGGGGGCGGTCACCGCCGCGGCCTGTGGTTGCGCATGTGCTGCTGGGCCAGAGAACAGGTTCGTCCACTCGTCCAGCGCTAGAGCCCGGGCCCGAAATTCCTTCTTCAGTGTTTCGGCGACGTCTTCAGAGATCACCTTGGTCGCCGCCATCTGGCCGGCTTCCGCGATCGCCCGCTGTAGGTAGGCGTTTTCCTCGCGGACGGTGAGACTGTCGGCCGTCGCAGGGCGCCCCAAACGCAGCCGGACCAGCGACGCCACGGCGGCTGCAGGGAGCCCGAGCTCCAGATAGCCGACGGCGGCCCTGGCCGCAGTCTCGTGCAGATCCCCGGTCAGGCCCAGCCCGCGGCTCCACTCGCCCCACGTGCGGCGAGCAGTCTCGAGGGCCTCGGCCGAGTAGCGGCCATGCTTGGGTTCCATCAGTCGGCAGTAGTCTGAACGGGCGCCCCCGCGCTGTCAGCGCTGGTGGTGGGGACGATCAATGGCACGCCGAGCATCCAGCCATGGCGAATGGCCTTGTTGGCGCTTCCACATGCAACCGACGCGAAAAGAAGGACCCCGGACCAGGCCGCCAAGTTGGCTTTCATGGCGCCGATTCTCCGCAGCGCTCGTATCAGAGCCAGTCTCAGAGGAGTTTCAATTTGGGTCTCAAACTTCCTCGCCGCCGTCCGCTCTCCGACTTGTGCGCGCATGATCCGGCCGAGCCGTCCAACCAGAGCTCGGAGGAATCAGAAAGCCGTGGTTGTCCAGAGATTCACACGCGAACGGATCGTGCAGGCCATCAGAGTCATCCTCATAGCCACGCTGCTCGGCGCAGTAGTAGGAACTATCAGCAGCGCGATCATTGGGATTGGGGTCCAGTACCTGGGTCCGCTCGAGGGCTACCGGCTGGGGGCGCTTGTCGGGTCGCTAATCGGAGGTGTCTACGGAGGGACGTCAGGTCTCGGCATCCGGGGTCTCATCGGTGGCGTGATCGTGGGGGCCCTGGTGGGCGCGGGGATCGGTAATGCCGCCTGGAACGCCCAGATCGCAGCTTCCGCAAACCCGGCCCAGGCGTTCGACCCGATCCGGTTCCCGGCCATGGGTTTGGACAAGATGCTCGTCATCGGTGCCGAGACCGGCGCCGTCGTCGGCGCGATCGCCGGCTCGATACCGGCCCAGCTCAGCCGCTCATGAGCGCTCGAAGGCTAGAGGAGGTCGAAAGGCCGTTAGCGGCCATCACTGGTCGTCGGCCTCCAGTTCGACCATCAGCGAGCCCAGGATCACCGCGCACAGGTGGTACCAGGCGGTGGTCACCACCAGGTCGACGATCTGCTCGTCCGAGAAAGCCGACTGGAGGCGGCCGAAGAGCTGGTCGTCGCACGTACGGGTAAGGGCTACCTGCCGTGCGAATTCGACCGCACACTGCTCGGGTTCGCTCAGCAGGTCGACAGGCTCACCCTGCGCAACCGCCGCTATCTTCTTCGCGGAAACCCCCTCGCGCTGAGCAGCCTGCACGTGATGAGACAGCTCATACGCCTGCTTCAGCTCC
This sequence comes from Chloroflexota bacterium, assembly GCA_005881025.1. Lineage (GTDB taxonomy): Bacteria > Chloroflexota > Dormibacteria > Dormibacterales > Dormibacteraceae > CF-54. The sequence continues at coordinate 42,373 of VBFO01000044.1, forward strand.
TGCGCGGTGGCCAGGATCACCAGCTCCCGAAGGCCGGGCTCGAGACTGGATTCAGAGCGCACGTACCGGGACATCTGCAGGAAAGCCGCGAGCGCGGGCGGCTGATTGGCGAGCGCCCGGTACAAATTGAGGATCGGGCGTCCCATTCGGCCAACCTCGGCGTACGCCGCGTCGGCGGCGGTCGACGCCCCAGGGTCGACATAGCGCAGCCGCGCCACGGTCAGTGAGCTTCCTGCTGCGAAACCTGGATGCCGAACACCCGCGCGGCGTTGATGTGCTCGATCTTCTCCCGGTCGTCTGCGCTCAGCTGCACGCCGTCCAAGAGGCGCGGCCCAAACGCCATCGGCCAGAACGGGTGATCCGTGCCATGCATCACGCGGTCGACCCCAAAGAAATCGCAGCAGAAGCGCACCGCCGGCGCCCATTCGCACACCGTGTCCACATAGAACTTCCGGATATGATCGCCGGCCATGCCATTGATATCGCCGGTCGAGCCGGGGCGCGCGCGGCCGAAATGGTCGATCCTGCCCACGAAGTAAGGAATCAGGCTGCCGGCGTGAGGAACTACAAACTTGAAGTCCGGATGCCTGTCGTACAGTCCGTCGAACACGAGCCTGAGCGCCGCCGTCGTCGTGTCGAACAGAAATCCGGCGATCTCGATCATTCCATGCGTCATCACGGCGGGCGCACAGAGCGGGTAGGTCGGATGCAGCATGACCGGCGCCCGCAACTGGGCGGCGGCATCGAAGAACTGGCGCCTGGCAGGCTCGTCGAGGTGCCCCCCCGCCACGTTTGAGTAGATCATCGCCCCTTTCAGGCCCAGGTCCAACGCGCGGCGCAGCACCTGTGACGCGCGATCCGGCGCCTGCAGCGGGACGGTCGCGAGCCCGCTGAACCGAGCCGGATGACGCGCGACGATGGCGGCCGTCTCCTGGTTGGACGCATCGGCGACCTCCTCCGCCTCGCCGTCGGCAAGCCAGTCGACGCCCGGAATGGTGACGCTCAGAAGCGAGTGGTCGATGCCGGCCTTGTCCATGCCTTCGAGGATCAGATCGGGCTCAACGAAAACTGGCAGGAGGGGAGTCGTCGATCCCTGGCCGTACTCGATCTTCGACTTGCCGTCCTGATGGATGATCCGCGGCGCCGCCTCGCGCTTCTCGAGCGCCCGCGCGAGTGCGCGCGGCATGTAGTGCGAGTGGACGTCGATCAGCACGTCAGGACGATTGCATTCGGTCCGCGGCCAGCCTCACCGCGGTGACGATGTTCTGGTAGCCCGTGCACCGGCACAAATTGCCGGCCAGCGCGGCGCGGATGCTGGCGGGCGACGGATCCGGCTCTTCGCGCAGGAACGCCTCCATCGACATGAGTATCCCGGGCGTGCAGAACCCGCACTGCAGCGCGTGCGATTCGTGAAAAGCCTGCTGGAGCGTCGACAAGGTGTCGCCGTCGGGGGCCATGCCCTCCACCGTTGCAACTCGGTGCCCGTGCGCCTGCACCGCGAACATCAGGCAGGATCGCACCGGCCGCCCGTCCAGCTGCACGGTGCACGCACCGCAAACCCCGTGCTCGCAGCCCAGGTGGGTTCCGGTGAGACCCGCGACGTCGCGGATGAAGTCGGCAAGCAGCAGCCGCGGCTCGACCTCGCCTTCGGCCAGGCGACCGTTGATCTCGATCGAAATCTTGCGGGTCAAGGGGTCGCCTTCGCTCGCTCTGCCGCTTTGATCAACGCGCGTTGGGTCATTGTCTGCAGCAGCCGGAGGCGGTATTCGGTGCTTCCGTGAAGGTCGGCGGTAGGGCGGAGGCCCCTCGTCGCCTCGACCGCGGCGGCGCGAATCGAGGCTTGGTCGACAATGGCGCCGCGAAGCATGCTCTCGGCAGACGTTGCGCGCACCGGCGCCGGGCCCGCGGACAGCAGGGCGATCGACACCGCCTCGCAGTGGCCGCCGGCGTCGAGCTTGATCGTGACGGCCGCCCCTCCCAGGGCGAAGTCTCCATGGCGGCGGGCGTACTCAACGAATGCGGCGCCGACACCAGGTTGGGGACGAGGAACCTCGACGGCGACCACCAGCTCGTCCGGCGCCAGAGCGGTCGTGAACTCGGAGACGAAGAACTGTTCCCAGCCGATCAGCCTCGACGCTCGTTTCGCCTGGACTCGGAAGGTGGCATCGAGCGCTGCGAACGCTGCCGGAAGCTCGGCGGCGGGATCCGCATGCGCCACCGATCCGCCGACCGTGCCTCGATTGCGTATCTGGCCGTGCCCAACCCATCCGACCGCCTCGGTCAGGAGCGGCCATCCGCCGGCCACTTCCGTGGAGTGCTCCACGGCCGAGTGGCGCGTCATGGCGCCGATCACGAGCATCCCGTCATCTCGCTTGATCCCGGACAGCGAGTCGATGCGGTTGATGTCGATCAGGCGGCCCGGCCGCGCGAGCCTGAAGTTCATCAATGGCACCAGGCTCTGGCCGCCGGCGAGCAGCTTGCATTCATCCCCGTACCTGGCAAGAAGGTCCAGCGCCTCTGCGACCGTCTGCGGGTCGTCGTACTCGAACGGTGCAGGTTTCATGCTCGCGCCAGCTCCATGACACGCTGGGGATTGAGGGGCAGCTGCCGGATGTCTTGGCCCAGCGCATCCGACACGGCGTTCGCGATCGCAGCGCCGACCCCAGCCGTGCCCGCCTCGCCTGCGCCCTTCACTCCAAGCGGATTCAGCGGCGACGCCGCGTCCTCTGTGATGAGCATCTCCACGTACGGCACCTCCTCCGCGGTGGGAAGGAGGTAGTCCATGAAGCTGGCCGCCAGTGGCTGGCCTCCTGCGTCATAGGCGAACTCCTCCAGCAGGGCGCCACCGATCCCCTGCGCGAGGCCGCCCACGATCTGTCCCTGGACCAGGGTCGGGTTGATGACCCGTCCGATGTCGTAGGCCACGGCGTATCGATGCACGTGCACCGAGCCTGTTTCGGGATCGACCTCGACAGCGGCGAAGTGGACACCGTAGGGGAACCCGAGGAGCTCACATACGAACCGGTCCTCGACCTTGAGCACGCCGTCGTGAGCGCTCAGCAGCTTTTCGAGCGAGACGGCGCGCGAGGGCGCACCCGCGACCGACACGCCGCCTGAAGTCAGGATCAGATCTTCGGGCCCTGCCTCGAGCTCCTCCGCCGCCGCGTCCAGGAGCCTGCGTCTCAACTCCCTCGACGCTTGCATGACGGCTGCGCCTCCCAGCATCGAGGCGCGGCTGCCGAAGGCTCCCATTCCTTCAGGGATGATCGCAGTATCGCCGTGCACCACCTTCACGCGTTCGTAGGGCAGGCCAAGGTGGCTGGCGCATACCTGCGCGAGGACTGTCTCCACACCCTGGCCGACAGAAGCAGTGCCCGTGAACACGAGCACGTCGCCGCTGCTGTTCAGCTCTACCCGCGCGTACTCGCGCTCCGCGGGACCCGCCTTCTCGACAAAGTACGCAGTACCAAGGCCGCGGAGGAGACCGCCGGCCGGGGCCTCGTGGCGCCAACGCTTCAGACCTTCGTAGTCGAAGCTCGCCATCGCCTTCTCCAGCAGCAGCTCGTAGTCGCCGCTGTCATAGACGACGGGATGCTCGTCGAACAGCGTTCCCGTGTCGAACGGAAAGCTTGTCTTCGAGAGCAGGTTGCGGCGCCGGATCTCCAGCGGATCCAGGCCCAAGCGCCTGGCGGCCATGTCGACCAGGCGCTCGCGGACGAAGTTGACCTCGAAGCGTCCGGGCGATCTGTAGGTGCCGGCCGGCGTCTTGTTGGTGACAACGCTGCGGTACTCGCCGTGATATGCAGGCCACCGATACGGGCCCGGCAGCATGGAGATGCTGAGCCCCGGAACGGTCATGCCGTGGGTGCGCACGTAGGCTCCGGTGTTGTTGATGAAGCTGTCTTTGAGTCCGAGAAAGGTGCCGTCCTTCTTGAGTGCCAGCGCGGCGCGGTGCACCTGCTCCCGCGAATGGTTGGTGGCGCGCAGGTTTTCCTCGCGGTCCTCGGCCCAAGCGACCGGCCTGCCAGTGCGGATGGCCGCCAGTGGGATGAGGTAATCCTCCGGGTAGAACTCCCCTCGCGCGCCAAAACCGCCACCCACATGGAGCTCCACCAGCCGCACCCGGCGCTCGTCACTCCAACCCAGCATGTGCAACAGGATCTTCTTGTTGACGTGGGGGATCTTGGCCGCGCCCCAAACCGTGACGGTCTCCGTCGTCTGGTCGTACTCCGCCAGCAGCCCGCGCGTCTCGAGCGGCACTGCCGCGTGGCGCTGGATGCGAAACTCATCCTCGACCACCAGGTCCGCTTGGCTGAAAGCCTCTTCGATGTCGCCCAGGTTCAGCTCCAGCCGACCCGCCACGTTGGTTCCGGTTTCCGGCTGCAAAAGGGGCGCGCCGGCGGCCACGGCTTCGTCAGGATCGAGCACCACCTCGAGCGGCTCGTAGTCGATGTGCAGCCGCTCGGCCGCATCCTCGGCTCGATAGCGAGAGTCGGCAATCACCACCGCAACCGGCTCTCCCGAGTAGCGCGCGACCCCGTCCGCGAGCGGCCTCTGGAGGTAGCGGTTGGCGCCCTCATCCTTGAACATCCGGGTCGGAATCGGCCGGCCACGGTCGGGCAGGTCCGCGGCGGTGATGACGTCGATCACGCCCGGCGCCGACTGGACCTCTCCACTGTCTATGCGCGTGAAACGTGCGTGGGCAAACGGGCTGCGCACCACAAAGGCATGGACCATCCCCGGCCGCTTGAAGTCGGCAACGAACGTTCCCTCTCCCCTGAGCAGTGGCCAGTCCTCTTTACGCAGCGGCGAAGAGCCGATGCCGTTAAGGTCCACGTGACCGATGGTAGCGGTGGTCCCCCTCACCGCCCGTCGCCGCCGCGATAGAGGCGGAAGCGCACGAAACTGTCGTTGACATGGATGAGACTGAATCCAAGCGTGATGCCGGTCCCTGAGTAGTGCGTCTCTTTGAGCAGGAGGTAGGCCTGTTTCGACTTGAGGCCCAGGCGCCTCACCACGTCCGCTGTGGCGGCGGCCGGCACGAGCTCCACCAGTGCGTGATCGACCGGGCCTCCCAGCAGGAGCCCGCCCATGTCGAATGGCGACTGGGCCAGCTGAAGGTCGCTCGGCGTCTCCGCGAAAAGGCCGGCTCCGATGTAGTTGATCGCCCAGATGGCAGGCTTGCCGCTGGCCACGAACAGACGGCTGATCTCGTAGATGGGCGAGCCACCCGGCAGATCCAACGCCACCTGCACCTCGCTGGGGGGGACAGTTGTCAACCTTGAGGTGGTGATGACATCCACCGCGTAGCCCTGCTCCTCGAGCAGCCTGGAGAATCCGATCAGTCGCTGGAGGGCAACCATCGAAGGGCTGAGACGGCCGTGCACCTGCGTGCCGCGGCGCGGGCTCCGGGTCAGAACGCCGTGCTGCTGCAACGACTGAAGGGCGGAGCGAACCGTCGTGCGGCTCACTCCCAGCATGTCCGCCAGCTCGTTCTCCGGTGGCAGCCGGCTGTCCTCGAAGCGGCGCTCGAGAATTGAGTGCAGGATCGCTTCGCGGGCTTTATGGGCGAGGGATGCGCCGCCCACGGAATCTACGATCTTTTCGCGCCGGAGCACGCGCTTGCCGATGGTGGTGATTTGTATTACTAATTGTTGGGGCTGTCAAGGTTGCACCGATTGGAGGGGGGATGACGTCCGGCGCTGACGGATCGATAGGCACGAGCATGCCCCGCCTGGAGGACGGCCCGCTGCTGCGCGGGACGGCACGCTTCATCGACGACCTCAAGCCAGAAGGCCACCTGCACGTCGCATTCCTGCGCAGTCCGCTCGCTCACGCACACCTCAAGAGCATCGATCTTGGGGCCGCTCGTCGGGCGCCGGGCGTCATCGCGGCCTTCAGCGCCGCCGACCTCGAAGGTTCGTGCGAACCGATGAGGGTGCACCTGACAACGCCCGGGGTAGTAGTGCCCGAGTGGCCAGTGCTCGCCAGGGACCGGCTGCGGTACGTGGGAGAAGGCATTGCGGCCGTCGCTGCCCGCAGCCGCTATCAGGCGGAGGACGCGGTCGAGCGGATCGAGGTCGAATACGACCCACTCCCCGCTGTGAGCACGTTCGAGGATGCGATGGCCCCAGGGACCCAGCTTGTGCATGACGCCGTGCCGCGGAACCAGTATCACTTTGGACATTTCGCGGTGGGCGACCTGGAGGCGGCTTTCGCGAATGCGGTCGCTGTCGTCGAGGGCGAGGTGCGTCATCCACGCGTCGCCGGCGCACCTATGGAGGGTCGGGGAGTGGTCGCTTCGCCCGATGGCTCCGGCGGAGTCATGGCGTGGACCTCGACTCAGGCTCCGCACGCTGTGGGCGAGGCAATCGCGGAGTGTCTGCACCTTGCGCCCGAAAAAGTGCGCGTGATCGCGTCCGACGTCGGTGGCGGTTTTGGCGTCAAGGCTCATGTGTATGTGGAAGAGATTCTTCTGGCGTGGATGGCGAGGCGCCTCGGACAAACGGTCAAGTGGGTCGAGGACAGGTCCGAGCACCTTCAGTCCGCCAACCACGCGCGCGATCAGCTCGTCAAGTTCAGCGCAGCCGTGGGCGGGGACGGACGTGTGCTCGGTCTGCGCGCGATGGTGCTGTCCAACATCGGCGCCTACGCGATCAGGCCGCATGGGCCATTGCTCGATCCCATGACCTGCGCCGGCCTCATTCCGGGGCCCTACGACATCCGCGCCTACGAGTACGACTCCTATGCGCTGGTGACCAACCGGTGCCCGGAGGGCCCGTATCGAGGGGTGGGCATGGTCACCGCGGTGCTGGCGCACGAACGGATGATGGACATGATCGCCGCCCGGCTCGGTCTGGATCCAGCCGAGGTCCGCCGGCGCAACTTCGTGCGCTCTGAGCAGATGCCCTATACGAGCTCGACCGGCCATCCGTTCGAATCGGGCAATTACACCGCGGCGCTCGAGCTGGCCCTCTCAGCCTTTGACTACAGTCGCGCGCGCGAAGAGCAGTCCAGGGCGCGGGCTGAGGGCAGGCTCGTTGGCATCGGGCTCGGCTCGTACGTCGAATTCACCGGCGCGGGCTCATCGACCTTTGTGGGTCGAGGGATGGTCGGGATCCCGGGCGTCGACAGCGCGCGGGTCTGGCTCGAGGAGGACGGGCGGGTCCACGTTCAGACCAGCTGTCCCTCGATCGGTCAGGGCGTGCACACCACTTTCGCGCAGGTGGCGGGGGCGGCGGTTGGCGTGGATCCCTCGAGCGTGGTCGTGGAGCAGACCGATACAGGCAAGGTGGCGAACGGAACGGGCTCCTTCCAGAGCCGCAGCTCGGTCGTGGCTGCGACTTCGGCCCACCGCGCCGCAAAGCAGCTCCGCGCTGAGATCCTCGAAGCCGCCGCCTGGCGCCTTGACCATCCACCTGAGCGCCTGTCGATCGGCGCCGGCAATGTCACGATCGATGGGCGGCCGTCGGGCGTCACCCTCGCGCAGCTCGCAACAGCCGACCCCGCCGACAACGGCGGCCACAGGCTCGACGTGTCGGTGACGTATGACCCGGTGCAGGCCTCACATCCCTACGGCACCCACGCCTGCATGATCGAGATCGATTCCGGCAGCGGCGCGGTCGAGGTTCAGCAGTTTGTCGTGGCGGAGGACTGCGGAACCGTGATCAACCCTGCCATCGTCGATGGGCAGGTCGTCGGCGGCGTGGCCCAGGGTCTGGGGGCGGTCCTGCTCGAGGAGGTGAGCTACGGCTCTGACGCCCAGCTTCTAAGCGGCAGCTTCATGGATTACCTTCTGCCGACCGCGGGCGAGATGCCGGCCGTCGAGGTGAGGCACCTGGTCACGCCGTCAACCGTTCACGAGCTGGGAACCAAGGGTATCGGCGAAGGCGGCGTCATCGGCTCGACCGCGGCGCTCGCGAACGCCATCGCCGACGCGCTGTCGGTGGACGGCGCCACGCTCCCGTACACCCCGGATCGGATCCTCTCGCTGATCGAGTCGGCGACCGAGCCCGGCTTTAAGTAGTTCGAATCCCCGTGATCGATCCGCGCACTGCTCGCGGGTCGCGCGCGTTCCATGTCCCCTGTTCGACCGAGGCTAGGAACCGCTCCACGACCCCGTCGAAGATTTCGGGCTCCTCGAGGTTGACTGTATGGCCGGTTTGCGGCAGCACGACCAGGCCGGAGGTCGAGATCGTGCGCTTGAGCATCAAGGACGGCTCCAGGCTCCCCTCGTCCTCGTCGCCCGCCACGATCAGGACCGGATTCCGGATGGCACGGAGTTCGTCCATCAGTGCATACAGAGAAGGACGGGCAGCCTGGACGCCGCGCATCGTCAGCGCCGCGCCACGGGGATCATGGCCGGCCAGGCCGGCGGCGAAGCGGGCCCATGCCTCTGCGTTCTTGTTCTGAAGCTGCACGCGCGCGGGTCCAACCGCGTAGCCGTCGGCGACCCACGCTGATCCTTTGGCTTCGAACGCATCGGCGATCGCGTTGCTCTCGCGGCGGAATTGCTCCTGCTTCTCGGGCTGAGAGCCGTAGCCCACGCCCGCGATGACAGCGGAGCGAACGCGCTGGGGGTGACGTAGTACCAGATGCAGCACGGTGAATCCGCCCATCGAAAGGCCGATGCAGTGCGCCGAGTCCACAGCGGCCGCGTCGAGAACCGTGACCGCGTCCTCGACCGCACGGCCTTGCGAGTAGGCCGACTGTTCCGTGGGCACGTCCGACGGTGGATAGCCACGGGCCGCGTACGTGATGCACTGATGACTTCGCGACAGGTGCATGACCTGCGGCTCCCAGCTTCGATGGTCGCCGGCGAACTCGTGGATGAACAGGATCGGAATGCCCGCACCGGAGACTTCGTAGTGCAGCTCGATTCCGTCCGAGCTGCGAGCCTTCGGCACGAGCCGAGTGTAGAGGCCCCCATGATGTGGGGCATGGCACAGCCGCGAAGCTGGGAGGCATGGAGCCGGGCGGCCTGGCGGCGCCATCTCCCCGACGTCGCCGACCCGGACGCATTTGTCGCCGCCATCGGCCACGGCACCATCCACGGCCTCGCGCACGCGACCGCTCACGCCACGCCGGATCGCCCCGCGATCCGAATCGGCGGCGGAGAGGTCACCCACGGTCAGCTCGATTCGCGGGCGGCCCGCTTTGCTCGCTGGGTGGGCAACCAGATCGCGCCCGGGGACCGCGTCTTGATCGCCGCTCCGCTGGGAGTCGACTGGGTCGCGTGCTACCTCGGCACCCTGCGAGTCGGTGGCGTGGCCGTCCTCGTGAACCCCGCCTACACCAGGGCCGAGCTCGACCAGCTCGTGGTCGCCGCGCAGCCGGTGGAGATCCTCACCCAGCTCGATGAGTCGATGTTCGCTGCAGACCCCGCGCCCTGGGTCGAGAGCGCCGGTCCCGACACCACGGCGGTGCTCGCCTTCACCTCCGGCACGACGGGCCTCCCGAAGGGCGTGCCGCTGACGCACAGACAGCTCCTGACGTCCATCCGCTCGGCCATGAGTGCTTGGCGGTGGAGGGCGCGTGACGTGCTCGTCCACGCTTTGCCGCTGTTCCACCAGCATGGGCTTGGCGGTGTTCATGCCACGCTCATCGCCGGCTCGCGCTTGAGCTGCCTCACGCGCTTCGATCCCGAAGCGCTGCTGGCCGAGGTGGTTCGCGCCAAAGCCACCGTCCTCTTCGCGGTTCCGACCATGTACCAGCGGCTCCCAGACACTCCATACGAGCTCAACCGGCTCCGGCTGTCGGTGAGCGGTTCGGCCGCGCTGGGTCGGGCGGCGGCCGAGAGGGCGGAGCACGTGCTGGGGCGGGCCCCGCTGGTCCGGTATGGAGCCACCGAAAGCGGCCTCGACACATCCCACGTTTACACCGACCTTCGTCATCCCGACCGCGCCCGCACGATCGGCCTCCCCTTACCGGGGATCGAGCTTCGCCTCGCAGCGGGCGACGGCGAGATCCAGCTTCGCGGGCCGCAGGTTTTCGGCGGCTACTGGGGTGACGGGGCGTCGAATCAGTCAGCGTTCACCGAGGACGGCTGGTTCCGCACCGGCGACATCGGTCGCGTGGACGACAGCACCGGTGAAGTGATCATCGAGGGGCGCAGCAAGGAGGTGATCATCACGGGCGGCCTCAACGTGTACCCGCGGGAGGTGGAGATCGCACTGGAGAGTCACCCGGGCGTGGCCGAGGCGGTGGTCGCGCCTTTGGCGAGCGAAGAATGGGGCGAGCAGGTCACCGCGTGGGTCGTGATGGCTCCCGGCGCCACCTTCGACGAGCGAGTGCTCATCAACCACTCGCGAACGCTTTTGGCCGCTTACAAATGTCCGAAGCGGGTTTTCGAAATGGACACGCTGCCGCGCAACCACGTTGGCAAGATCGACCGGAGAAAGCTCCAGCCGATTCCTTAGATGTCCATCAGTGCTTTGCGCTGGGCACCGTCGATTGGTATGTGCGCACCGTTGATGAACGCCGCCCGCGGAGAAGCCAGGAAGACGACCAGTGACGCCACCTCCTGCGGCTCGCAGATGCGGTGAAAAGGGATCGACGATATGGCCAGCTCGTGCGCGCGAGCCTGGTCGACCTTCTTGTCGCGGGCAAATGCCTTCTCCAGGCCGTCCCAGCGGTCGGTGTTCACCGGCCCCGGGTTGACGGTGTTGATGCGAACGCCGTAGCGCCCGTACTGCTCGGCCACAGATGAGGCGAAGTTGATGTCAGCGGCGTTGGCGACGCCCGCCGTCATCTCCCAGTAGCTCGGCTTGAGGCCGTCATTGCCGACCACGAGCACGATCGAGCCCTCTCCCCGCTCGCGCATGTGCTCGATGACCGCCCGGACGGAGCGAACGTAGCCCATGAACTTCAGGTTCAGGCTCGACATCCATTGGTCCTCGGTCAGGTCTTCGAGCAGACCGCCCGGTGAGCTGCCCGCGCATGTGACCAGGATGTCAATCCGGCCGAACTTCTTAAGCGCGGCGTTGACGCACCGTCCGACGTCTTCGCTCTTGCTCATGTCACCCGCGAGCGGCACGACCTCGCGCTGTGTCATGGCGGCAATCTCTTTGGCGGCGACTTCGAGCGGCTCTTGCGTCCGCGCGGTCATGACGAGGTTCGCACCTTCCTTCGCCAACTCCTCGGCGACGGCGCGGCCGATGCCCTTGCTGGCACCGGTCACGAGCGCGATCTTGCCTGTGAGCTGCAGATCCATTACCCCTCCTCTGGCTTGCTCGCGTGATCCTGGACGATTCGCGCCAGGATCGGACTTGGGTGAAAACCATTGCATGGATTCAGATCCTGTGGGCATGCGGAGATGGCCGCCACCAAGCCGTCCAGCAGCGCTCGCATCACGAACTTGTCGCCGGGCTTGCTGGTCGGAATCTCGTTCCCGAACGTGCGGTCCGCCCTTATGGGGGCGTTCTGAAAGATGTTGATCACGTCGGGGATCTGCCACTCCTCGTAACCCCAAGGCTTCAGCGCCTCGAGGAAGTTGCTGCGGCAGCTGCGATGGTCTTCGACGCCGTAATCGAGCCTGTAGCGGCGCGCGTCGCACATCGACGTGATCAGGTCGTGCATGCCGACGTCGTCTTGGATCACCTCGTAGATGTCTCGACGCCAGTTCGTCTGCAGGCGATCACCAACGCCCAGGTTGAGCCGCAGTGTGGTCGAACGCGTATGCGTGGCCGACAGCCACTCCGTCCGGTTGTCCTCCCGGATCGAGATGAAGTCGGCGACCTGCTGCCCCTCAACGTCCACGATCTCGAGCAGAGCGCCCCTCGGCACGCGGAACGCCCGGCCGTGGCCTGCCGGCACCAGCACCTCTTCGATGAGCTTCATCATTCGGCTTCGAAAACCTCGACCCGAAGCGGTGTGCACTTGAAGGCGTTGCACGGAACCATCACATCCAGCGGACAGTTGGAAAGCCCGACCAGAACGTCCATCTCGGCCCGCATCTCGACGTAGTCGCCGGGCTCGTTGACCGGCTCCTTGATCCACCACCGTCCGGCGGCGCAGTCATGGACGAAGTTCATGTTCAGGTCGAATGTGTCCGGCAGATCTTCTGACGCGATGCCGTATTGCGCCACGGCCTTGGCGATGATCTCCTGGCACCCATCCCGCGGTCCAAACCCGTTCGATTCATAGAGGTAGCGGTTGCACATGCGGTGATGCGTGTCGTGGACACCCTTGATCCGGGCCGTCTCCTTCACGATCGTCATCAGCGGCCGGCAAAGCGTCGACATCAGCGTGTCGCCTTCGGTCAGATGGTCGCGAGGGATGTAGTCGCCCTGGACCTTCATCGGGTAGCGGGTGCGTGAATAGGACGTCGAGAGCTTTTCGCGGAGGTTGCCCATGTTGAACACCGCCACGTCGCACACCTGCTTGCCCTCGATGTCGGTGATGCGGATGTGCTGTCCATGCGTGAGCTCCACTGCCCTGCCCGACTTTGGCGGCATGACCTCATCCAGCAGCTTCTTCTTGTGCGCGATCCCCATTGATTCCTCCTCGTAACGGATCACGAGGCTTTAGGCACCTCGCCATCACCGGTGCTGCGGCCCAGGAATACCTCGGCCAGATCCTTGCGGGCAAGCAGATCTCCGGCGGCCGATGAGATCCTGATCACGCCGCCCGCCATCACATACGCCCAGTCGGAGATGGCAAGCGCCGCCTGCGCCTTCTGCTCCACGATCAGCACCGCCGCGCCAGACTCGCCCAGCCGGCTCACGTGCTCTTCGAGCACGACACGCGAGAGGTCGGCGCTGAGGTTCGAGGTCGGCTCGTCGAGCACCAGCAGACTAGGCTCCAGCATCAGGACGCGAGCCATCGCCAGCATCTTTCGTTCGCCTCCGCTCAGCTTGCTTGCGGTGCGATTCAACATTCGTTTCAGCGCGGGGAAGACTTCCATGACCTTTTCGGTGCGCTCCCCAATTTCGTTCCGCTTCAGCAGGTATCCACCCATGGCGAGGTTATCCGCCACTGTCAGCGTGTCGAAGACATCGTTCACCTGGGGCACGTATCCAAGTCCCCGCCGCGCGAGGTGATTGGCCCGCATGTTGGTGACGTCCTCGCCTGCCAGCCGCACCTTGCCGGCAAGCGCCGGGATCATGCCCGCCACCGCCTTCAGGAATGTGCTCTTCCCCGCTCCATTCGGGCCGACGATGGTGACGATCTCGCCCAGCCCGGCGCGTGCGGAGGCCTCGTGAACGATCGGCGCGCCACCATATCCGGCGCTCAGGCCATCCACCAGGAGGTGCGGCATGGGCCGACCGGCCTCGTCAGCCGATGAGGTAGGCATCGAGAACCTCCTGACGGGTCCTGACATCGGCCATCGCACCTTCCGCGATGACCCTGCCCTGTGCCATCACCACGACGGGGTCGCAAACGCGCTCCACGACCGACAGCTCGTGCTCAACCATGACCATCGACAAGCCCTCATCGCGCAGGTCCATGAGGTAGCGCTCGATCTCGCGGGCCAATGTCGGATTCACGCCCGCGAACGGCTCGTCGAGCAGCAGCATCTTCGGCCTGGCCATCAGCGCGCGCATGATCTCGAGCAGGCGCTTCTGTCCTCCGCTCAGGTTGCCCGCCAGCTCGTCCTCCTTGGGCGCCATCGAGAACCGGTCGAGCACAGCGCGCGCCTGGCCGACCAGAACGTCTTCGCCGGCGCCCCAGTAAAGGCGGCCGAGCTCGGCTCCCCACAGCGATTCCCCCCGCTGCGCCGGGGCGGCCACGAGCAGGTTCTCGAGCACTGTCAGCCGTGCGAACTCGGCTGACAGTTGAAAGGTCCGGACCATGCCGCGCCGCGCGATCCGGTGCGGGGGCAGGCCCGTCACGTCAGCACCGTCGTACTCGATCCTTCCCGCGGAAGGCTTGATCGCGCCCGCGACGACCCCCATCAGCGTGGACTTGCCGGCGCCGTTCGGTCCGATCAGTCCCGTGATGCGACCTCGGAGCGCGGTGAAGGTCGCGCCGTCCACCGCCCTGACACCGCCAAAGTCGCGACGCACGTCGCTCACGGTCAGGAGGGGATCTGGCGTCGCGGCCACCTATTCCCCCTTCCCGGCACTGGCGATGGCCGCTCGTGGCGTGAAGCGTCCCGGACGTTCGGGGAACAATCCCTGGGGCCGAAACCAAAGGAACACCAGGATCAACAGCCCGACCGCGACCCACTGCAGAGCATCAACCAGTCCGCTGAAGAGAACCACGTGGCGGCCGAACAGGTTGAAATCCTGCGGCAGGAACCGGGTCGCCTCGAGGAATCCAACCGGCACCAAGAGCGCGCCGACCACCGCGCCCCAGTTGTTCGCCGAGCCCCCGACGATGATCGCGGCCAGGAACACGAACGTCTCGGGGTACAGCCAGGAACCCGGTGACCACGCCTGAATGAACTCGACGAAGACCGCGCCGCTGATGCCGGCGATCACACCGCCAACGACGAAGATCAGAAGCCGCAGGGCGGTGATGTTCTTGCCCAGCGCCGCCGCGGCGCGATCGTTGTCGCGCATCGCGCGCAGCGTGCGCCCAAGCGGCGAGTTGGTGATGCCGCGGACAAACAAGAAGGTGAGGGCGGTCAAAAGGCCGGCCCAGATCGCGTAGACCCACTGGTACTCGAGCGGCGGCAGGCCAAGCTGGTCGAACAGAGGCTGCGGGACGTTCGCAAGGCCGGCCGGCCCGTTGACGAGTCCCGTCGCGTTGGTGGCGGTGAGGGTCGCGATGAGAGAAAGCACCAGCATCACCATCGCCTGGTAGTCGCTTCGCAAACGCCGAAGGCTGATCAACCCGACTACCAGCGACAACACGCCCGAGGCCGCGCCCGCGGCAAGGATGGGCAGGGGAAACGGCCAGCTGGCCCCGAAGAGGTAGTGCTGGAAGTTGCCGGGGAAATCAGGACCCAGCGACACCACGGCAGCGGTGTAAGCGCCGACCGCGACGAAAACGATGTAGGCGAAGTTGATGATGCCGGCGACGCCGAATTGGAGATTCAGGCCGAGCACGCCCATGACATCGATGAACAGATAGATGAGCAGTGTCGAGAGGTAGAACTGCATGGCGTCGCTCATGCCGCCACCTCTTTGCCCGATGCGACCTCGGAGAGGATGCCTTGAGGCCGCACGAGCAGGACGACGATCAGGATCGCGAACGCCACGACGTCCTTGTAGGAAGGGTTGATGACGGAGGCCGCGACCTCGCTCGCCAACCCGATCGTGACCGCGCCAAGCATCGCTCCGTAAGGCTGGCCGATGCCACCGAGCACAGCGGCGGCGATGATCGGGACCAGGAAGTTGGCGCCGGTGACCTCGCTGAAGGTCGCCGTGTTGAGCACCAGCACGACGCCGGCGATCCCGCACAGTGCGCCTGACAGCAACCATGCGACGTCGATCACGCGGTCGGTGGCGACGCCGCAGCTCCGGGCCAGGCCGGGATTGGTCGCGGTGGCCCGCATGGCCTTGCCGAGTCGGGTCCGCGTCGACAGCAGATGCACAGACACCATCGCCACCACCGCGATGCCCATGATCGCGAGCTGGCTCCCGGTGAGGATCATGCCCGCGAACGTGTACGAAGCGCTTGCCGAAACCTCGTAGCTGAAGAACGTGGGCCTGAACACCGCCAGCAGGACGTTCTGGATGATCAGGCTCATCGCGATCGTCACGATGATCATCCCGAAGAGCCTCGTTCCCCTTCGCACGAACTGGAAGTACACGAACCTGTTGAGGAGCATCGAGAAGACTGCCCCGAACAGGGCTGCCATCAACAGCGAAAGCCAGATGTCGACCCCTGCGTGATTGGCGATGTAAGCCGCGAACGCGGACGCGGTCATGACGTCGCCGTAAGCGAGATTCAGGATGTTCGTGACGCTGAACTGCAGCGTGAAACCAACCGCGGCGATGGCGAGGATCGAGGCTGTGATGAGCCCGAACCCGATCGCCGGTACCAGCTGGCTCATGCTCGAGCTCGGCGCCGGGGACCGTGGTGCAGGGTCGTCAGGCTAGGCGTACTTTGCGATGTCGGCGGCGCTGACGATGTCGAGCTGCGGGTTCGAGCCATCGGTAGCGTATCCGGCGACCTGAAAGGCGCCGGACGAGTTGTGGTACTTGTCGAGCACGATCGGACCACCAGCTCCCACGTAGTGGATCTTCTTGCCCGCAGCAAGCGCGTCCTTGCCCTCCTGGTATGAGTGAACCTCGGTGGCTCCGGGTGAGTCGGCGACCACGTTTGCGATCTGTTGATTGAAGAAACTGGGGTCGGGCGTGTTGGCCATGATCATGGCCAGGGCCATGGTCACTATCGCGTCATAGTCGGTCTGCGTATATGGATCCTGTGCCCACTGGTCGGGCTGCGGGATCTCCGAGGCGGAAGCCAGCAGCTCGGTGTTGAAAACCTTCCATGCCGGTCCCTGTGATGGAGCGTACGGCTGGGCCGCGGCGTAGATCTGAGCCAGGTTGGCCTTGCCGATTGCACCGCCCACCGCCTTGATCCAGGCCGGCTGAATTGTCGGTTCGGTGCCGATGACGGGGATCAGGCCGTGCAGCTGCTGCAGCTGGCTCAGGTAGGCGGCGTCGGTCTGCGGGTCGGCCTCGGTGAAGATCACATCCGGGTTGGCCGCGACGGCAGCCTGAACCTCGCTGCGATACGAGCTCTGGTCGAGGGCCAGCGACTGGTTCAGCACGATCTGCCCACCCAGCTTCTTGAACGTGCTGACCAACGTCGGCACATTGCTCTGCGAGCTGAGGTCGCTGCCGAAAACCGCCGCTCCCCTCCGGTAGCCCTTCCGGTAGGCGTAGATCGCCATCGCGATGCCGGCGGCATCGTCGGGCGGAGTGAGGCGCCAGAAGTAATCGTTGCTGTTCTTGTCGAAGGCGGCCTGTCCGGTGTCGGCGAACATCGGGATGTGCGCCCGGTTGATGATCGGCACCGTCGCCTGGGCCTCGTCTGAGCTCGGCCCGTTCATGCCCACGAGGTTGGAGGTGGTGGCGATCATCTTCTGTGCGGCGGGCACCGCGTCAGCCGGATCGCCGCGGGTGTCGACGGTGATGCATTGAACCTGGTGCCCGAGCACCCCGCCCGCTTTGTTTATGAGGTGGGCGGCAACTATGCAGCCCGCCTGCATCTCCGGCCCGAAGCTGGCGTCAGGACCGGTGAATGGGTTGAAGCTGGCGAAGGTGAGCGTGCCGGTGTACGTCTTCGGCGTCGCGGATTGCGTGGTCGAGCCGCAGGCGGCCACCGTCACCACGAATGCCACCGCCACTGCGACTCGCCCGTTCAAAGGCGCGAGCCACCAAGTCCCTTGAGCCCGATGCGGTAATTTGTCCGACAATTGCGAACGTTCGGACTATAAGCGCGGCCCGTAATGGTGTCAAGGAACGCCTTGCCGGCCGTAGGGGAGGCGTCCAGTGTCGACGATCCGAAGGCTGCGGATCCCTGATCACCTGCCCGAGCCCATCAGCCACTGCACCGATGCGGTCGTGGCGGACGGCCGGATCTGGATCTCGGGAATGCTCGCCCTCGACAAAGAGGGGACCCTGGTCGGTGGTGACGACGTCGTGGCGCAAGCAGAGCGCGTTCACGAGAACATCAAAGCAGCGCTCGACAAGGGGGCGCGGGTTTTGAGGACGTGGTCAAGGTGACCGTCTACTTGCGCCGGATCGGAGATCGGGCAGCGGTCAACGAGGTGCGGAAGAAATTCTTCGGCCAACGCCGGCCCACCAGCACGCTCGTGGAGATCTCGGGCCTTGTGATCCCGGAGGCGCTGATCAAGATCGACGCGGTGGCGCGCCGGCCGAGCTAGGCGGTGTGGGGCCTGTGCGCCTCTCTAAAACCGCCACGCAATCGGTAGATGGCGTGCTCGATCAGCCTGCGCCTCGGTGTCCGCCAGCAGCGCAACGAGTGATGCGACTCGTGCATCAAGCACAGGTTGCACGAGGTGCAGGCAACCGGTCCTCGGCGACCGGCGGCGAGTCTGACCACAAGGTCGGGCTCGCGGATGAATGGGCGCGCCATGGCGATGAAGTCCGCGTCGCCGCGCCCGAGAATCGATTCCATGGTCGCCGGAAGCCGCATCCCCCCGACCAGGATGATCGGCACCGTCACCTGCTTGCGAAGCTCACGAGCCAGGCCAAGAAAGTAGGCCTCCGGGCGCGCAGGCGACAGGAGCCGGTGCAGCAACAGATCCCGCAGGGCGCGACTCGGACCGACCGCGACATATTCTTTGGCCGAGTCGCTCGGAAGGCTCATCGCGTTGCATGAAACCTCAAACGCGTCAGCGCCGGCGGCGGCCAGCACAGCACCTCGCCGCACGCCTTCGGACAGCTGCATCCCTCCCTCGATCGCATCCTGGAGCCCGAGCTTGACGGTGACGGCCATGCTCGCGGGCACTTCGCGGCGCACCGCCTTCAGGACCTCTACGAGGAGCCTGTCCCGGGCCTCGGGCGTGCCGCCCCAGGCATCAGCCCGATGGTTGGTCACGGGAGACGAGAACTCGCTGATCAGGTAGCCGTTTGCCGCGTGGATGTGCACCCCGTCGAAGCCCGCCTGCACAGCGCGCCGGGCGCCACCGGCAAAGGCCTCGATCGCCTCCACTATCTCGGGTTCACCCGCCGCCTCCACCATGCGGCCGGTCAAAGCGTTGGGGATCGGCGACGGCGCCAGCGGACGGTTGTCGGGAACCCTCGACTGGCTGCCTGCGTGCGCGATCTGCGCGAACACCTTGCCGCCGTGCCGGTGCACGGCGCCCGTCAGCCGGGTGAGCCCGGCCACCATCGAGTCGGAGTGGATCCCGACCTGGCGCGAAGCGTAGCGGCCGCGCGGATGGCAGAACATGTGGCCGCTCAGGATCAGGCCGACCCTGTTCCTGGCCAGCTCCGCGTAGATCGCAACCAGCTGGTCGGTGATCTCACCGCCTTCGCCCGCGGCCGTCTCGGAGGTGCCGGCACGCACGATCCGATTGGCGATCTCTACCGGGCCGATCCGACCCGGCCGCCACAGCCCACCCGCTTCGAGATTTGATATGGCTGAAACGTTAGCGACCCGGCTCACTGCATCAGCCTCGAGCTTTACAGCCTCACTGAAGCGTGCATAAAATCACGAACGGCACCCGCTTTGGGGTGCGCGTTTGGAGGGAGGCTTTCGAGCATGAGACTCATCAGGATCGTCGCTTTGGCCCTCGCCGTTGCGTTCTCCGTCACTGCGTGCGGCAGCACCTCCACTGGCACCGGAAGCAACAAGCTGAAGGTCGCGTTCATCTGGGTCGACCCCGTCAACGGATCGGGGTGGACCCTGCAGTGGGACCGCGCCCGGCAGGCGCTCGAAACGCAGCTCGGCGTGCAGACGACAGCCGTCGGCCCGATCGCCGAGAGCGCCGATGTGATCCCGGTCTACGAGGACCTGATCCGCAAAGGCAACAAGATGATCTTCGCGACCGCGTTCGGCTACCAGCCGTTCACGACTCAGGAGGCCAAGAAGCACCCTGATGTGAAGTTCATCGGCATCGGGCCAAACACGCAGGCGCATCTCGACAACGTCTCGACCGTCTACGGAAACCTTTGGGAGGCGCGCTTCGCCACCGGCGTCGCCGCGGGCCTCGCCACGAAGACCAACAAGATCGGCTTTGTCGCCGCGCACACGATTCCGTCGGTAGTCGCCGGCATCAACGGCTTCGCGCTGGGCGTGCAGTCTGTCAATCCAAAGGCGATCGTCAAGGTCACCGTCACCAACACCTGGTACGACCCTCCGACGGAGACGACGGCAGCTAACTCCCTGATCCAGGCCGGCGCGGACGTGACCGCCCAGCACGAGGACTCGACCGCGACGCTGCTTGCGTCGGCGGCCGCGCACATCTTCAGCATCGGATCAGAAGCCGACACGCATGACGTCTCCCCCACCGCCTACCTGACCGGCACCTACTACGACTGGAGCAAGTACGCCCTCGACCAGGTGACCGCGCTCCAGAATGGCTCCTGGAAGGCGGACGACTACTCCGGCGACCTCGAGTCCGGCCTGATCGCGGTCGGTCCGGTCAACTCAGCCGTCTCCGCCGACACCCAGGCCAAGGTTGCGCAGGCGATCGCCGATCTCAAGAGCGGCAAGATCAAGGTGTTCGCCGGGCCGATCTACGACAACGCCGGCAAGCTCCAGATCCCGTCTGGCACCACCTGGACGGTCGGTGACATTTACACGAAGAGCACGTTCTTCGTGAAGGGAGTGGACGGCAAGGTCAGCCAGTAGCACCGAGCCAGAATGTGGGGCTGACTAATCAACACAACATGGGGGCGGCTTCGGATCCCGGGGCCGCCTCCGACGCAGCGCGTGGGGTGCTGGAGGCGAGGGGGATCACCAAGTCGTTTGGCGACCGCCTCGCCAACGACCACGTCGACCTCACCGTTCATCGTGGTGAGATCCGCGCGCTCCTCGGCGAAAACGGAGCCGGCAAGACCACGCTCATCTCGGTCCTTTGCGGCCAGTACCAGCCCGACGGAGGCCTGGTCACCGTGCACGGTCGGACGCTGACGCTGGGCTCGCCCCGTGCCGCGCTGCAGGCGGGCATAGGCGTCGTGCATCAGGACTTCCGCCTGGTGCCCCGCTTCACCGTCACCGAGAACGTCGTTCTTGGCACCAAGGCCTGGGGCGGGCCCAAGGACGAAGACACGGTCGCTGCCCAGGCGTCGGCGGCAGGCTTTCGGCTCGACCCGCGAGCTCCCGCCTGGGCGCTCAGTGTCGGCGAGCTCCAGCAGCTCGCGATCCTGAAGCTGTTGTTCCGCGGGCTCGAGATCCTGATCCTCGACGAGCCGACAGCGGTGCTGAGCCCGCCACAGGCGGCCGAGCTCTTCAAGTCGATGCGAACGCTGGCCGCCGCCGGCAAATCAATCATCTTCATCACCCACCGGCTGCGCGAGGTGGGCGCGGTGGCGAGCGAGGTGACCATCCTGCGGCAGGGCAAAGTGGTCGCCGACCGCGCTGTCGCCGGGCTCGACGCTCAGCAGATGAGCGTGCTGATGATCGGCTCCAGCGACGCGGGCGGCAGGGTCGAGACCAGGCCAGGCGCTGCCGGCGACGTGGTGCTGAGGCTGGAAGCGGTCACCGTCGAGGGCAGGTCTGTGAGAGCGCTTGACGACATGCACCTCGAGGTTCGCAGGGGTGAGATCGTGGGTGTGGCCGGCATCAGCGGCAACGGTCAGACGGCGCTGGCCGAGGTCGCGGCGGGAATCATCCGGCCGGTGTCGGGGCGGCGGGAAAGCGCGGCGGCGGCGGTGGCCTACATCCCGGAGGACAGGCTCAACCGAGGCCTGGTCGGAGCGATGTCGGTAACCGACAATCTGGCCCTGCGTCGGTACACGTCCAGGGCGATGAGCCACCCGCTATGGATCTGGACCGACCGCATGACCGCGCTGGCGCGGCGGCTGATCGACGCCTTCAACATTCCGGTCCGAAAGCCCAGCACTCGTGTCGCGGACCTCTCCGGCGGCGGGTTGCAGCGTGTCCTGCTCGCGCGAGAGCTGTCCGAGCAGCCGGACCTGATCATCGCCGCCCAGCCGACGCGTGGCCTGGACGTCGCTTCGGCAGCCATGGTGCGTGAGCAGCTCGTCCGGCACCGGGATCGTGGAGCTGGCGTGATGCTGATCAGCGAGGACCTGGACGAGGTGCTCGAGCTCTCGGACCGCGTTTTGGTCCTTTTCAAGGGCGCAGTCGTGGGAGAGTACTCGCGCGGCAAGCTCAACCGGGCCGAGATCGGGCTACGCATGGGCGGCGAGGGTGCGGCCTGAATGGCCTTCTCGATCCGGCTCGAGCGCCGGCTGAATGCGCCGATGGCGATGCGGATCGCGGTGCCTGTGGCCGCGGTCGCCGGCGGGTTGTTGGCCGGGGGGGTCGTGATGGCGCTCGGCGGGCACGACCCGATCGACGCGTACGGCTCGATATGGGAAGGCTCCCTCGGTTCGAGCGACGGCTTTCAGAGCACCCTCATCAAAGCCTGTCCCCTCGTGCTCACAGGGCTGGCAGTCGCAACCGCGCTTCGCGTCGGGCTCTGGAACATCGGTGGCGAGGGCCAGCTCATCGTCGGCGCCACCGCCGCCACCGGCGTCGGACTCTACGCGGCTTCGCTGCCGGGGCCGCTGCTGCTGCCGGCGATGATCCTGTCCGGCTGCGCGGCCGGGGCGGTGTGGGCGGCGATCGCCGCCGTCCCGCGGGCGCTGATCGGACTCAACGAGATCATCGTCACCCTGTTCATGAATTACATCGCCATCCTGCTGATGGACCACCTGATATTCGGTCCGTGGGGCGACCCGAAGGCTTTCGGATTCGCGTACTCGAGACCATTGCCGGATGCCGCCGTCCTGCCGCTGCTGCCCGGCACCTACGTCCACGTCGGGATCGTGATCGCGCTGCTGGTGGCGGTCACGGCGTGGTGGTTGATGGAGCGGACGCCGTGGGGCTTCTCGGTGCGGGTGTCGGGAGGTAATCCCCGGACCGCTGAGTACCTTGGGCTGCGCATCAGCCGCCGGATGATCATCGTGCTCGCCCTTTCGGGCGCAATCGCGGGCCTGGCCGGGGCGATCGAGCTCACCGGCGTCACCAACCGCCTGCAGGATGGGATCTCGGTCAACTACGGCTACTCAGGGGTGCTGATCGCGTTCCTGGCGCGGGGCCGGCTGCTGGGGGTGGTGCTGGCCGCGTTTCTGTTCGCCACCCTGGTGGTCGGCAGCTACGCGCTGCAGACGACCGGCGTCGCCCAGCCCATCGCCACGATCATCCAGGCGCTCATCATCGTGTTCCTTCTCGCCGGCGATGCCGCGCTTGCATTCCGACTGCGGATCACGCGCACGAGGCCCCTGCTGGAGCCGGCGCAGGCGGGTGCCGGCTGATGAGCTTCTGGTTGAACTCGCTGAGCGTGGGCATCGTGCTGGGAACACCTCTCGCCTACGCCGCGCTAGGCGAGTTGATCGCCGAGCGTGCCGGGGTCATGAACCTAGGAGTCGAGGGGATGATGCTGATGGGGGCTGTGGTCGGATTCATCGTCACGCTGGGCACGCACAACGCGGTTGCCGGCTTCGCGGCGGCGATCGCCGCCGGTGCCGCGCTCGCCTCAGTGCACGCGGTGATGACGGTGGGCCTGCGCGTGAATCAAATCGTGATGGGCCTCACGCTGACCATCCTCGGCGCTGGCTTGTCGGCGTACATCGGCACCGGGTACGCAGGGCGCAGACCGGGGGCAGGCGTCAGCGCGATCGCGATTCCGGTCCTCTCCCAGATTCCGCTGCTTGGCAGCGTGCTCTTCAACCACGACGTCTTCGTGTACGCGGTGCCGTTCGTCGCGCTTGGAATCTGGCTGCTGCTGTACCGCAGCCGGTTCGGCCTCTGGCTGCGGGCAGCCGGCGAGCAGCCAGGTGCGGCTGATGCATCTGGCGTCCCAGTGTTTCTGATCCGGTACCTGGCCGTGATCGCCGGCGGCGGATTCGCCGGACTCGCCGGCGCCTACTTCTCGGTCGTGTACACGCAGACCTGGGCGGAGGGCATGACCAGCGGCCGCGGGTGGATCGCGATCGCACTGGTGATCTTCGGGACGTGGGATCCGATAGTGGTCCTGCTAGGCGCCCTGCTGTTCGGATTCGTCGACGGTTTGAACTTCCAGCTCCAGAGCGTCGGCGTGCCTGTTTCTACGCACCTGCTCGCGATGATGCCGTACGTCTTCACGCTGATCGTGCTGGTTTTCGCATGGACCCGACTGCGCCATCGCCGTGTCGGCATGCCGGAGGCGCTGGGGGTTCCTTATGAGCGCGAAGCCCGTTGACCCGGAGGAGGACGAGATGACCCAGATCAGGCTTGGAGTGGCGCAGCCTCGCACGTGGTATGGGGCAGAAGAGAGACGAAACCTCGACGAGGCGGTCGACCTCATCCGGCAGGCGGGGGCGATCAACTGCGATCTGCTGTTGTTCCCGGAGAACTTCCCCGGTCCATATCGCGAGCGCGGCCGCTTCGACGCCATCGGCCCACTTTCAGCCGCGGCCAGGGAAAACAAGGTCGCGGTCGTCGCCGGCACATCAGAGGAGACCGAGCCGGGCAGCAACCGATTTCACATCATCGCGGCGGTGATCGGGGCCGATGGGGATGTGAAAGGCAAGTACCACCGCACGCATCCGGCCGGTCCCTACATCTACCCGAAGGGAGACCTGTGGGACTTCGAGTACAAGGAGGCCGACGAGTTCCCGGTCTTCGACATGGGCTGGGGCAAGCTTGCAATGCTCGTCTGCAGCGAGGTGTTCGTGCCCGAGATCGCTCGCATCCTCGCGCTCAAGGGCGCAGAGGTGTGCCTGATGCACGCCGGGCTTCTGATCGACGAGCTCGGCTACACCGACAACTGGCGCACGTTGGTGCGGGCCCGCGCGATCGAAAACCTCATGTACACAGCCACGACGGTTCACCTCTTCCCGGAAGAGTTCGGGCGCAAGTACCGGCAGGCGGAGCTGCGGCTGCCGCCCACCGGCTCCCATCTCACAGCGGGCATCGCCATGATCGCTTCGCCCGAGCGGGTGCTCTGCGAAAGCCACGAGCCCGGAGTGCTCAGCGCGGTGCTGGACCTGGACCGAATTCGGTGGCTGCGTGAAACCGACGAGGAGCTGATCGTCCCCGCCCCCTACCGGACCATTCCCGGCGTTCTGAAGTGGCGGCGGCCAGAACTCTACGGACTGCTCACCGCGCAACCCGCGGCAACGAGCGGCCGTCGAGAAAAGCGCTGATGGGACGCAACGGCTCGCGCTCGACGCCGGAGCACATCTCGGGCCGGCTCGGCGAGCGGGTGCTCGCCATCCGCAAGCAGCGCGGATTCATGCTGCGCGAGGTGTCGGAGCGCACCGGGGTGAGCATCGCGATGCTGAGCATGATCGAGCGAGGGCACAGCAATCCTTCGATCGGCACCCTGCATGCCCTCGCCGATGCTTTCGGCGTCCGGATGTCGGAGCTGCTCCACTCGGTTGAGCCGCCTGACAGCCACTCCATCGTCCGCCGGTCCGAGAACCAGGAGGTGATCCGGGCAGCCTCCGGCGTGGAGCGCAGGATCATGATCGACGACCCTTCGCGAGGCTACGAGCTGGCCGAAAACCGGTATGAGCCCGGCACGGCAAGCAACCGGGCGCCGCTTCATCACCAGGGCTACGAGTTCGGCCTCGTGATCGAGGGACAGCTCGAGGTCACGGTGGGCGGTCGCGTTCATGTCGCGCGCACCGGTGACGCCATACAGCTCGACTCGAGCCAACCCCACCGCTTTCGCAATCCCGGTCCCCACGCCACGCGAACGCTGTGGGTCAACATCAGTCACTCAGAGGGGGGCGGCAAGGGATGAAGCTGGTCGATCTGACTCACATCTTCTCGATCCACACACCCGGGTGGGTCGGCTACCCGTCTCCGAAACTCAGCTACTTCCAGCGCCACGCCACCAACGGCATCGTCTCTCAGTATCTGGAGACGCCGCTTCACGCCGGGACGCATTTCGATGGCGAGATGCACATCGTCTCGGGCGGCAAGGACATGGCCTCTGTCCCGCTGACCACGCTCTGCCGAGAAGGCGTGATCGTCGACCTCTCCGATGAGATGGACGACTGGTCCGTGATCAAGCCGAAGCAGGTGACCGACCGCATGGAGGTAAGGCAGGGCGACATCGTCGTCTTCCACACCGGCTGGCACCGCTTCTACAACGGCCGGCCCGAGGAGGATGAGGAGCGCTACTTCCTTCGCCACCCCGGCGGCGACCGCTCGCTGGCGGAGTGGATCGTCGAGATGAAGCTGGCCTGGACCGCGGTGGACTGCGGCTCAGGCGACCATCCGATGAACACCACCATCCGCACCAAGCGGCCCGACGCCACCCGCGAGTACGAGAAGCGGATGGGCACGAAGGTGAACGATGTCTGGCCGGAGGATGACCTGTTCGTGATGCACAGGGTCCCTTTCCGGGCCGGCATCACTCACGTCGAGAACCTCGGAGGCGATGTGGAACAGGCGCTGAACAAACGCTGCCTGATCGGCGCGTTTCCGATCCCCATCGAGGGCGGCGAGGCCTCCCCCTGCCGGATCGTCGCGTTCCTGGACGACTAGGGCGCGGGCGGCTTCAGAAAGTCGACAGCCTCCTCGCGGCCGTCCCACACGACTGTCGTCTGAGCGGGCTCGGTGCGCGCCACCACCTTGCCCGCGCGGATCACCAGCTTGCGCGGCGAAACCAGCCGGATCGCGTCCATCTCGGTCGGCGCCGCGTAGGCGACCAGGTCGGCCCGGCAGCCCGGCTCGAGGCCGTAGCCCTCGAGCCCCAAAGCGCCGGCGGGGTTGCGCGTGATCATGTCGATCAGCGTCTGAAGCTCGCCGTGGCCTGACATCTGGCCGTAATGGGCGAGCACGAACGCCGCCTGCAGCGGATCGCCGTAGCCAAGCGGATACCACGGGTCCATCACCGAGTCGTGGCCGACGCACACGTTCACACCCGCGGACAGGAGCTCCTTCACACGCGTGTGCCCGCGACGGATTGGATAGCTGTCGAAGCGCCCCTGCAGGGTTGAGTTGTCGAGCGGGTTGGTGACCATGTGCATGTTCGCCCGCTTGAGGTTGTTGATCAGCCGGTAGGCGTAGGCGTTGTTGTATGAGTGCATTGCCGTCGTGTGGCTGGCGGTGACGCGACCGCCCATCCCGAGTCGGATGGTCTCGGCCGCCATCACCTCGACGAAGCGCGAGTGCTCGTCGTCTGTCTCGTCGCAGTGGATGTCCACGCGAAGGCCCTTTTCGGCCGCCAGCGCCATGGCGAACTTGACGGAGCGCTCGCCGTACTCTCGCGTCAGCTCGAAGTGTGGGATCGCGCCGACGACGTCGACGCCCATGTCGATGGCGCGCTTCATCAGCTCCTCGCCCCCGTCGAAGGACATGATCCCCTGCTGGGGAAACGCCACCAGCTGGAGCGTCATCTGATCGCCGATCTCCTGGCGCAGCTCGAGCAGGGCTCGCACCGCGCGCAGCTCTGGATCGCAGACGTCGACGTGGCTGCGCACGAACTGGACCCCATTCGCCAGCTGCCAGCGGAGAACGGTGCCCACCCGCCGTTTCACGTCGTCGACGGTGAGCTGCTTGACGCGGTCGGCCCAGATGGCGATGCCCTCGAAGAGAGACCCGCTCTCGTTCTGGCGCGGCTCGCCCACCGTCAGCACGGCGTCGAGGTGGATGTGCGGCTCGACCAGGGCGGGCGTAACGAGTGAGCCGTCGAGGTCGACCACCTGGCTGGCCTCGGGCTCAGGGGCGGCGATGACACCGTCGCGGACGCCGATGTCCTGGAGATCGGCCCGCCCGGGCAGGCGCGCCCGCCGGAGCAGCAAATCCAACATCGACGACATCCTATCCGGCCTTAAACTTCGCTCGTCCGAACCGGCGCTCACTCAAGGGGGATCCGTATGGCGACAGCTCAGGACGTCGAAAAGATCGTACCTATCAGGGAGGGCGAATACGGCGAAAGGGTCGCCACCGTAGAGCCCGGTGGTGTCGAGTACATCGCCCTGAAGGAACGGCATGGCAAGCCGATAGACCTGTTCTGGACCTGGCTTTCCCCAAACCTCGAGTTCGCGACCGTTTTCGTCGGCGTGCTTGGCGTGGCGGTTTTCGGGCTGAGCTTCTGGGAGACGGCCGCGGCCATCATCCTCGGCAGCCTGCTGGGGTCGGCCACTCACTACATCCTGTCGTCGTGGGGCCCCAAGTTCGGCGTGCCGATGATGGTCGAGAGCCGGGGCGCGTTCGGCTTCCTCGGCAACATCCTTCCCGCCGGGCTCAACGCCTTCACGGGGTCCATCGGCTGGTTCATCGTCAACAGCGTCAGCGGCGCCTTTGCGCTGCTCGCGCTCGTGAACCTGGGCCCGTCGTGGTTCTGGCTCGGCTTCCTCGTCATCGTGGTGGCTCAGGTTCTCGTCGCGACCTTCGGCCACAACTTCATCCACCTGTTCGAGCGCTTCGCTCTGCCGCTGCTCGGCATCGTGTTCATCCTGGCGACCGTGTTCATCTTTTCGCACGCCAACGTCGGCGCAGGAGCGGCCCCCGGCGTCAACCACTTCGCCTCCTTCACCCTCCTCCTCACCGCGACGTTCGGGTATGCGGCTGGATGGAATCCATACGCGGCGGACTACACTCGCTACCTCCCGCCAACCACGAGCCGGCAGGCCGTCGGCTTGTGGGCTGCGATGGGAGTTTTCATCTCGTGCGTCGTCATCGAGCTCGCGGGCGCGGCGCTCGCCACGGTTTCAGGCACCAAGTGGGGGTTGACCGACATTCCCACCGTCCAGCTATCGGTGGCGATGCCGAGCTGGCTGTACTACCTGACGCTGCTGTGCATCGCCATCGGCGCCGTGTGCGCCAACGCCATCAACATCTACAGCGGCACGATGTCGCTGGTCGCGATCGGCATCCGCGAGATGGGCATGACCCTGAAGCAGCGGCGCGCGCTGCTCGCCGTGGCGGCCGGGGTATTGGGGTACCTGATCGGGATCATCGGCCAGGCCAACGTCGGCCCAGGCAGCAAATACGAATACTTCCTGCTCCTGATCAGCTACTGGATCGGCTGCTGGCTCGCAGTCGTACTTGTCGACTACTGGATGCGCAAGGGTGACTACGGCGACGAATCGATCTTCTACAACACCAAGTACCAGCGCTGGCAGGGCTTCGCAGCGATGCTGATCGGACTGGTCGTCTCGGTGTACCTCTTCGGCAACGTCTACGGCGTGTGGGTCGGGCCGATCCCGAACAGCAACCCGGGAATCGGCGACATCACCTTCTTCGTCGGTTTTCTTTTGACCGCTGTCCTGTACTACGCCTTCCAGATGGTGAGCCGCAGCCAGCCCGCGGCGACCCCAATCGGGTCACGCGCATAAAGGTCGAAATCAAGGTCTCGGGGCTGCGCTTCGTAGCGCGCCTCGAGACCCGACTCGCGCCCAAGAGTTGCGCCAAGTTCCAGTCGATGCTGCCGCTTCAGACCCAGATCATCCAGGCGCGCTGGAGCGGTGAGGCGGCCTGGATCCCGTTCGGCGAGCTCGACCTGGACCTTGGGTACGAAAACCACACCAGCTACCCCGCGCCAGGTCATCTCCTGCTCTACCCGGGCGGCATCAGCGAGACGGAGATCCTGTTTCCGTACGGCTCGAGCGTGTTCGCCAGCAAGGCAGGCCAGCTGGCCGGCAACCATTTCGCCACCATCTACGAAGGCGCCGAGCATTTCGGCGAGCTCGGCCATCTGGTGCTGTGGAAGGGCGCACAGGAGATTTCGTTCAGCCAGCTCTCGGGGTGATATGAACGACGCCGAGACGGTGATGGCGCACTGCGACGAGCTAGCGGCCTTCACTGAAGAGCCAGGCCGAATCACTCGGCCCTACGCCTCAGAGTCTCTGCGCCGCGCGCAGGAGACCGTGATCGCCTGGATGCGCGAGGCGGGCATGGCGGTGACCCGCGACAACGTGGGCAACCTGCGCGCCCGCTACGACGGGACCGGCAGGTCGACTCTGCTGCTGGGTTCGCACCTGGATTCGGTGCGCAACGCGGGCCGGTACGACGGCCCGCTAGGCGTGATGGTCGCCATCGCCGCCGTTCGGCGCCTGCATGACTCGAAACACCGGATGCCCTTCGCCATCGAGCTGCTTGCGTTCGCGGACGAGGAAGGCCTCCGCTTCGGCACCACCTACCTCGGCAGCCGCGCGCTCGCCGGCACTTTCGATGAAGCGGTGCTTGCTCATGCCGACGCAGGCGGAATTACGCTTGCCGACGCAATGCGCTCCTTCGGCGGGGATCCGAGCGCGATCGAGGACGACCACAGAAACGGCGACGACCTGCTCGGCTACTTCGAGGTCCACATCGAGCAAGGCCCGGTGCTGGAGGCTCGCGGACTGCCGGTCGGTGTCGTGGAGTCCATCGTCGGCCAGAACCGATTTCACATCACCTTCATCGGAGAGGCCGGCCACGCCGGCACAGTGCCGATGGACCGGAGGCACGACGCCCTCGTGGTCGCAGCCATGTTCGTGATCGCTGTCGAGCATGAGGCGCGGACGCACGAGGGACTGGTCGCCACGGTGGGCCAGCTCGAGGTGCATCCCGGCGCGGCCAACGTCATCCCCGACCGCGTCTCGCTCAGCGTCGATGTGCGTCATGCCGACGACCAGACCCGCCTCGACGTGTGCGGGCGAATCATCGATCACGCGCACACCTTGGCCGAGGGCCGCGAGATCGCGGCTGAGGTGCTGCCGGTGAGCGAGCACGCGGCGGTCAAGTGCTCGCAGGAGCTCGTTTCGCTGCTCACGGATTCGATCGAGCGGTCTGGCTACGAAGCGCTCAGGTTGACCAGTGGCGCCGGCCACGACGGCGTGGAGGTCTCCAACCTGACAGGGATCGCGATGCTGTTCGTGCGCTGCAAGGGAGGCGTCAGCCACCACCCGGCGGAGTCCGTCACGACCGAGGACGTCGAGATTGCGCTTGACGTGACATCGCGGTTCCTGGAGCAGCTCGCGCGGCGGTGATCGTCCGCGGCGGCTGGGTGGTGACCGCACGTGGCGTCGACCGAGCCGACATCGCAATCACGGATGGCCGGATCACTGCCGTGGGGCAGGACCTGGCCGCCGATGGCGAGGAGATCAACGCCTCAGGCCTCCACATCTTTCCGGGCGGGATCGACTCGCACGTCCACTTCAATGAGCCCGGGCGAACCGAATGGGAGACGATCGCCGACGGCTCGGCGGCTCTGGCGGCAGGCGGTTACACGACGTTCGTCGACATGCCGTTGAACTGCCGGCCGGTGACTGTCGCCGGCGGATCATTCGATCTCAAGCTGCAGGCGGCGACCAGGTCGTCGCGCGTGGATTTCGGGCTCTGGGGCGGACTCGTACCCGGCAACCTGGATCACATCGAGGAGCTGGTGGGGCGCGGTGTCATCGGTTTCAAAGCGTTCATGTGTGCGAGCGGAATCGAAGAGTTCCCGGCCTGCAACAAGCACGTGTTGCGCGAGGGGATGCATCGAATCGCCGCGCTCGGGTCGACGCTGCTGCTGCACGCGGAAGACCAGGAGATCGTCGAGCGGCAAGCCCACAAGGTGCACGGCAACGGCGCGCGCGATTTCGTCAGGTCGCGGCCGCCAGAAGCTGAGGTCGATGCAATCTTCCGGGCGATCGAGCTGGGCGCCAAAACCGGCTGCAGGCTGCACATCCTCCACGTCAGCACCGTCGTGGGGGCGGAGCTCGTCCGCGAGGCCCAGGAGCGAGGCGTCGACATCAGCGCCGAGACGTGTCCCCACTACCTCTTGTATGTGGAGGAGGACCTCGAGCGCCTTGGCGGCGTGGGCAAATGCGCGCCGCCCTTCCGGACCGCGCACGATCGCGATGGCCTCTGGCACATGCTTTCCGAGGGAACTCTGCCGATGGTCGTTTCCGACCACTCGCCCAGCACCCTCGAGTTGAAGCGCGGGCAGGACTTCTTTCATATGTGGGGTGGCGTGTCGGGCTGCCAGTCGACGCGCCAGCTGCTGCTGGCCCAGGGCCGGCTGGACGAGTCGCGCATCGCCGCCATCACGGCGACCAACATCGCGCAGCGATTCGGGCTGGCGGGCAAGGGCGACATCGCACCGGGCTTCGATGCCGATCTCTGGATCGCCGACCTCAGCCATCATGACCTCGTTCGCCGCGAGGATCTCTTCTACCGCAACCAGTTCAGCGCGCACGAGGGCCAGAGGATCCGGGGCCGCACGGTACGAACGCTGGTACGCGGGGAAGATCCCGGCCGCGGACGGTTCATCCGCGGAGGCGCGCGCTCGTAGCCCCGATCTCGCGCGCGATCTGCACCTCGTCGCCGGTCAGGAGCCTGCCTTCGCGAACGACCACTCTGCCGTTCACGACCACCGTCTGGGCGCGCGAGGGAGGCGCCAGCGCCAGCCCGGCGAGCGGATCGGCCATGCCCGTGTGCGCCAGATCGTCGATGCGAAAGCACGCGACGTCGGCGCACTTGCCCGTCTCGAGTGAGCCGCAGTCGTCGCGGCCCAGGCACTCCGCCCCGCCCTTGGTCGCGAGGCGCCACGCGGTCCGCGCGTCGAGCGCTTGTGGAGAGGCGCTGCGAGCGCGGGCCAGGAGCAGGGCCTGATGCGCCTCGACCGCCAGGTTCGCGTCCTCGTTGCTCGCCGATCCGTCGACCCCGAGTCCGACCCGCGCCCCCGCTCGAACCAGGTCGGCGACCCGGCAGATGCCCGCGCCCAGGCGCATGTTGCTCGACGGGCAGTGCGCGACGCCCGTCCTCGCAGCCGCAACGCTTTCAATCTCGGAGTCGCTGAGGTGTATGGCGTGTGCGTACCACACGTCCTCCCCAGCCCAGCCCAGATCTTCCATGAGCTCCACCGGGCGCTTGCCGAACCGCTCGAGGCAGAAGCGCTCCTCGTCCAGAGTCTCGGCGACGTGGGTGTGGAGGCGCACGCCGTGCTTGCGAGCAAGCTCGGCGGAGTCGCGCATGAGCTGCGGCGTGACCGAGAACGGCGAACACGGCGCCACGACCACGCGGCACATCGAGCCCGGCCTGGGGTCGTGGTGACTCTGGATCTTCGCCTCGACGTCGGCGAGGATCGCGTCCTCTTCCTCCACCACGCTGTCGGGAGGAAGGCCTCCCTTGGATTCCCCAAGCGACATCGAGCCCCGGCAGGGATGAAATCGAAGCCCAAGCTCGCGCGCCGAATCCACCAACGCCTCGAAGAGACCTGTCGCGCCGCGAGGAAAGACGTAGTGGTGGTCGCTCGAGAGCGTGCAGCCGCCGAGGAGCAGCCGTGCCATCGCGGCCCTGCCGGCGGCGCGCACAGATTCCGCGTCGATGCGCGCCCACACCGGGTAGAGCGCCCGCAGCCATTCGAACAAAGTCCCATCAGGCACGTAGCCGCGGGTCGCCCACTGGTACATATGGTCGTGGGCGTTCACGAGGCCGGGCATGGCGAGGCAGCTCGGCTCGTCGACCACCTCGTCGGCCGGCGGCGGCGGGCCGGATCCGACCTCGACGATCATCCCGTCGCGGGCGAGCAGCCATCCGTTCTCGATCTCGCGGTCACCTGTGTAAAGAAGCCCCGCCCGCAGGCGAAGAGTCGTCACGTGTGGCGGAGCCCGGAGGGCCGCCGCGTATTTCGCGGCATCGGCGGCCGGAGCCAAGGAAAGGGTGGCGCGGCTAGGAGCGCATCGCTAGATGCGTAACGACGCAGCGCCGGGCCCCTTGACGACGGCTTCAGCGGCGAAGCCGCCCGGCCGTCTAGGTCGCGAAGACGCAAGGCGTCTCCGGGCGCCGTCACAAGACCAGGTCGTGGGGTCGAACTGGCACGCGCGTGACCGGGCGGCCGGTCGCCGCGCGAATGGCGGCCAGGATCGCGGGGCCAGAGGAGATCGTCGGGGGCTCCCCCACCCCTTTCAGGCCGTAAGGCGAATTGGGATCGCCGAGCTCGAGGATGTCCATCCTCACGGGCGGCATGTCGAGGATGGTGGGCAGCAGGTAGTCGGTGAATGACGGGTTCTTGATCACGCCGTCCTGGACCTGGATCTCCTCCATCACCGCCAGGCCCAGGCCCTGCGCCGCCCCACCCTCCAACTGGCCCTCCACGGCCTGCGGGTTGATCGCCTTGCCCACGTCCTGAGCGGTGGCCAGCTCCACGACCTTGACGAGGCCCAGCTCGGTGTCGACGTCGACCACTGCGCGATGGGCGGCGAAGGCGAACTGCATGTGGGCGTTGGCCTGGCCGGTGTCGGGGTCTAGCGGGGAGGTCTTGCGCGGCCGGAAGACGCGCAGCTCGTCGATGACCTCCTCCCCCAGCAGCGTGGCCAGTGCCACGAGCACATTGCCGTCGGCGCCGACAATGTTCTCATCCTCCAGCCGAAGCCCTTCGCCTGACTTCAGCTCGGACTGCGCCAGCGCCACCACCCGCTCTCGTACCGCCTCGCACGCGGCTTTCACGGCGCCCCCGGTGATGTAGGTCTGGCGCGAGGCAGACGACGATCCAGCCGAGCCGACCTCGGTATCGGCGGTGAGCACCATCACGTCGCGGACGCCCAGCTCCGTGCCCGCGATCTGCGCCTGGATGGTGACCAGGCCTTGGCCCACCTCGGCGCCGGCGGTGTGCACCTCGACTCGCGGCTTGCCGTCCACGACTGACAGCCGGACCCGGGCGGTCGAGAAATCGTTGAAGCCTTCCGAGTAGCCGATGTTCTTGAAGCCGGCCGCATAACCGATGCCTCGCTTGACCGACTCGCCGTGAGTCGTGTTCGAGACGCCTCCGGGCATCGCTGTGAGGTCTGCATTCTTCGCGGCCGGCGCCGGGAGAGGTCGCTCGTGAACCAGCCGCAGCAGCTCCGCCACCGGCACAGGGCCGTCGATCACCTGCCCGGTGATCAGAGCGCTCCCAGTCTCCAGCGAGTTGTGCCGGCGCAACGCGACCGGATCCATCGTCAGAGCAGCCGCGAGCTTGTCCATCTGCGCCTCGTGCGCATAGCAGTTCTGAACGGACCCGAACCCACGCATCGCGCCGCAAGGTGGGTTGTTGGTGTAGGCAACGATGCCGTCGATGGTTGCGTTTGGACATTGGTAAGGCCCGACCGCGAAGCACGATGCGTTGGCGATCACAGCGGTGGAGCTGGACGCGTAGGCGCCGCCGTCGAGGACGATCCGTGCCTTGACGTAGACCAGCTTTCCGTCCTTCGTCGCGCCGTGCTCGTAATGAAGCTTGCCCGGATGGCGATGCACGTGGCCGACGAAGGATTCCGGCCGCGAGTACGAGATCTTGACCGGCCGCCCAGTTTTCAGCGCGAGCATGCATGCGTGAGCCTGCATCGACAAGTCCTCGCGCGCGCCGAATGCGCCGCCGATGCCCGCCATCGTCAGCCGCACCTCGTGCGGTTCGAGCCCCAGCACATGCGCCAGCTGCTTCTGGTCGATGTGAAGCCACTGCGTCGCGATGTACAGATCCACGCCACCTTCGCCGTCCGGGATCGCGAGGCCCGACTCGGGCCCGAGTGGCGCCTGGTCCTGCATGCCGATCTCGTAGTCGCCTGTGACGACGACCTCGGCGGTCGCATTCTGGTCGCCGTGCCGGATCTTGATATGGCGCGTCACGTTGCCGCCCGGATGGAGCTTTGGCGCTTTAGGCAGCAGCGCCTGCTCTGGATCCGTGACCGGCTTCAGCACCGCGTACTCGACCTTCACCTTGTCCGCGGCCCGGCGTGCCTGCTCGGGATGCTCGGCGGCGACCAGCGCGACTGCCTCGCCCCAATAGCGCACCACGTCGGACGCAAGCACAGGCTGGTCCGCGATCTCGAGGCCATAGGCGTTCTCGCCCGCCACATCCTCGAAGGTGAGCACCGCTTTGACCCCTGGGGCTGCCTTCGCGGCCTTGGTGTCGATCGACTCGATGCGCGCGTATGGATGCGGGCTTCGAACTGTCGCACCCCACAGCATCCCGTCCACCTGGAGGTCCGACGAATAAGGGAAGTCGCCGCGGACCTTCTGCACGGCATCGGGTCGCCTCACTCGGTCGCCGACACGACCGCCAGAAGTCGTTTCCTCAGCGAGGCGCGGCTTCATGAGCGCGACCGGCCGGCGGCGAGGTTCACCGCGTCGATGATCTTCGCGTAGCCAGTGCAGCGGCAGATGTTGCCGGCGAGGGCCTCGCGGATCTGAGCGTCGCTCGGGCTCGGGATTCGCTGCAAGAGGTCGTGCGTGGCGACCACCAACCCCGGCGTGCAGAAGCCACACTGCACGGCGCCCGCCTCAACAAACGCATCCTGCACCGCGTGCAGCCCGTGGCCGCGGGCCAGGCCTTCGACCGTGATGATCTCCTTGCCCTGTGCCTGCCCTGCGAGCACGAGGCACGCGCACACGAGCGTCCCGCCCAGGTAGACCGAGCACGACCCACATTCGCCCTGCTCGCAGGCGTTCTTCGAGCCGTAGAGCCCGAGGTGCTCACGGAGCATGTAGAGCAGGCTCTCTCCCTCCCATACTCCTTCTGCGACCTGCGCGCGGCCGTTGACCGTGCAGCTGACATTCATTTCGACTTTCGGTAGTCGTCCCACGCCCAGCGAAACGTGCGGCGTGCGAGCACCGCCAGCGCGTGCCGCCGGTAGTCGGCAGTACCACGCACGTCGTCGATGGGCTTCGCGGCCGCCGCGACGAGCTCGCCAAACTGCTTCAGAGCCGAGGGCTCGCAGTGCACGTGGCGCTCCCAGAGCCTGTGCTCCTCGAGCACCTCCTGGATGAATGTTTCAGCTTCTGCGGCCCGGATCGGCGTGGGTCCGGCGGAGCCGATGCCGATGCCAACGTGCTTTCGCTTGGGATCGACGGCCAGGGCGAGCGAACAGACCGCGATCACCATCGCGTTTCGGGTCCCGACCTTCGAGAACTGCTGGGGCCCGCGGGCCGGCTCGACAAGAAAAGCCGCGATCAGCTCATCGGCACGCATGGCGTTCTTCTTCGGGCCTGCGAAGAACTCGTTCGCCGCCACCTGGCGGGTGCCCTTGGTCGAGGCGAGCTCGACGATCGCTTCGGTGGCGAGAAGGGGAGGATGTGCGTCGCCCGCGGGCGATGCGGTGCCGAGGTTGCCGCCTACAGTGCCGCGGTTGCGGATCTGCGGCGAGCCCACAGTGCGGGATGCCATCGCCAGTCCGGGCAGGCGGTCGCCGAGCTCATCGATGATGCGCGCGTAGGTGACGCCGGCGCCGATGCGCAGGCGGCCGTCGTCCATCCCCCACTCGGTCAGCTCCTTGATGTGCGTCAGGTCGATGATCGTGGCTGGCCGGCGGTGGTCGAGGTTGATCTCCACCATCAGGTCGGTCCCGCCCGCAATCGGAACCGCCTCGGGCTTCGCGGCCTTCATGGCCAGCGCTTCAGACCAGGTCGCGGGCTGCAGGAACTCCACCGGCTACCAGGCTAGGGCGCCGTCCGGCGCATCGTCTCTGACGACTGTGCCCTCGATGAGGCCATAGGGCCGGTCCGCGGCGTAGAAGACCTCGTTTGTGTTGTCGAGACCGAACGGGGTCAGGTCGACCGGGAAATGGTGCTTGTTCGACATCGCAAGCCTGATCTCCGCGACCTCCGGTCTGCTCGCGAGCACCGCCTCGCCCATGTCGTAGAGGGTCTGCTGGAGGGCGAGGCTTCGCTTGACGGCAAAGGTTTCGAGCAGGATTCGCCTCGCCTCGTCGTACGACTTGGCCCAGTCGATCGTGGTTGCGCCGGCATAGCGCCAGCGGGCGGTCACGGCGGTGGCCAGGATGCGGTCGTGGGTTTCCTGCAGCGTCGTGTACCGATCCCTCGGGAAGCCCCAGAACTCCGAGCCCGCGGACTTCAGCACGACGAGGTCGCTCAGCCCGGCGACCACCCATTCTTCGTTCTTCCTGCAGGTCACCAGGACGAGCCGCTTCTCCGCCCCGCGGCGCATGAACGCGTCCGGCGACCGCTTGCCGCCGACGCTGATGCGAACCCACGGGAATTCCTCGATCGTGACGCGCGCTCGCTTCACGGCCGCGAACTCCTTGACGAAGTGGCGGCCGAGCTTGAGCGCGAACTCCTCGGCCTCGCCAACCGGCTCGCTCGCGAAAGCGAACACCGTGTTCTTCTGCGTGTCCGTCGGGACGACCTTGCTGTTATCGCCCTCGAGGTGGCTTTCCGCAAAGTCGCCGGCCAGCGCGATGCTGACATTCAGGTCCTTGATGTCGTGCGTCTGACCTTTCGTGATCCGCACGACGTGCGTTTCGGCCTTGCCGTACTGGTTGTCTCCGAGCCTGATGGACACTCAAGTGCCCTTGTAGGTCGTGTAGCCGAACGCGCTCAGCAGCACTGGCACGTGCAGGTTGGCGCCAGGCTCATCGAGGCTGAAGACCACCGACACCTCGGGGTAGAAGGCGCTGAGCCCAGAGCGTTCGAAGTAGGGACGCGTGTCGAAGAGGAGCCTGTACTCGCCCTCCTCGAGCTGGTCGTCGGTGAGCTCGCGAATGCGACCATCGGCGTCAGTGGTCGCGCTGGCGAGGTGCTTCCAGTCGCCATCGGCCTGGCGCCGGCTGAGCGAGACCTCGAGCCCGGCGGCAGGAGTGCCGCGCATCGTGTCGAGCACGTGTGTAGAGATGCTCATGACTCGACCAGGTTCTGCAGGCGCATCCTGGTGATCTTGCGGTGCTCGTCGGCCGCCTGCGCCAGCTCGATCTCGCGATCGCTGTCCATGCGCCGTTTTAGCTCGGCCAGGATCTCGTCTGCCGTCTTGCCCGCGGCTGCGATCAGGAACACGAAGCCGAACCGCTCCTCATAGAGCCGATTCTCGTCTGCCAGGGCGGCCAGCGTCTCCGCGCCTGCCTGGACGACTCTGCTCTGCTCCTCCTCCGAAGCCGCCGGCGAGTGGCCGCCTCGCTCCCCGATTCGTGGATGGGCTTTGAAGGCCTCCAGCCACCCGGCCGCGTCCAGCTCCTCCCACGCCTGTTCGGCAGCCGCGAGCAGCGCGTTCAAGTCCGCGTATGGCCGCGCGGCCGCGACCTCGGCCGCCCAGGTGTGATGGGCGAAGGTCGCGTACAGGGCGAGGCAGGCCTCGTCCTTCTGCAGCTGGTTGAGGCGCTGGAGTCCATTACTCAACCGCCAGCGACACCAGCTCGAAACGCTGCACGTCGACCAGGCCGCGGTCGGTGATCTTCAGCTCGGGGATGACCGAGAGGGCGAGGAAGCTGAACGTGATGAACGGGGCTGCGATAGTCACGCCCATGTCGTTCAGGCGGCGCTCCATGGAGCGGAGTCGATCGTGGACCTCGGCCAGGGGCCGATCACTCATCAGTCCTGCAATGGGCAGCGGAAGCTCCTCCACCACCCGGCCGCCCTCGGCGATCACGATGCCACCTCCGATCTGGGCCATGCGCATCGTGCACGCGGCCATGTCGTGGTCGTCCACCCCGAGCACGACGACGTTGTGTGCGTCGTGCGCGACGGTTGATCCGACCGCGCCGCGCTTCAGACCGGCGTTGG
>VBFO01000029.1:0-1022 GCA_005881025.1 Chloroflexota bacterium
CGAAACTCTCTGGCCCGTCAGGACTTGGGCTCGACGCTGCTGGCAACCTCTATGTTGCAGATTCGTCGAATCAGGTCATTCGCAGGGTCGATCACGCGACGGGGGTCATCACTCGCGTCGCAGGCACCGTGCAGAGCTATGGGTTTTCGGGGGATGGTGGTCCTGCGATTTCGGCACAGCTCGCGTCTCCAACGGCGGTTGCCGCAGATGGTTCAGGCGGAATCCTGATCGCAGATCTCAACAACCAGCGCATCCGTCGTGTCGATGCCGCGGGAGTGATCTCCACCGTTGCGGGCGGCGGATCCAGTGTGCCGAACGACGTCGCGGCAACGTCCGCATTTCTATATCAGCCGACCGACGTGGCAGTTGACCTGTCAGGCAATTTCTATGTCGTCGACCGCTATGGCGTTTTCATGGTGACGTCCGGCATTATCAGGACGCTACGGCCCAGACCATCCCAACGAACCTTGCTATTGGGCCAGGTCGAGTGGTCTTTGATGCTAGCTGTCAAGCACAGCTTCTGACTGCTGCCGGCGACGTTGCCCTGGCAGGTGCCTCGCCCGGGTGCGCGGGCGCGTCAACCGGGGACGGAGGACTTGCGAGGTCGGCCGCATTCAGGAGTATGGGCGCCCTGGCGTTCGACTCGGCAGGCGACCTCTATGTGGTGGACAGCGACCGCATACGGCGCATAGAGGCGTACGCCGCGCCATCGGCTCCTACCTCCGTGAGCGCCGTCCCGGATCGCTATTCGGCCGATCTTGCGTGGTCCGCTCCCGCGAGCGATGGCGGGCTGCCAGTGATCGACTACGAGATGACTCCGTATCTAGGGGGAAATCCTGGTTCGCCGACACATGTGATTGGATCTCCTGCAACCAACCACGGATCGGTCACGGCTCTTTCATCTCAGCACCAGTACACGTTCACCGTTTCAGCTTCAAACGGCTGGGCTACCAGCCCGCCATCAATCCAGGCCGGTCCAGTTACGCCGCTTCCGCTGACGCCAAACGGCACCATCATCACTT
>VBFO01000029.1:1153-1591 GCA_005881025.1 Chloroflexota bacterium
ACAGGTCAAGAGGCTGTGCTAGCCGGCAATGACGCCTATGGCTACTCGGGGGATGGAGGGCCCGCCACCACGGCGATGATCCAGGGTGCATACGCGATGTCGCACTGCGGCCCGGATACGTATTTCGCCGACACATTCAATTACGTCATCCGCAAGATCGACAGCATCGGCAATGTCAGTACTTTTGCCGGCAGCGGATATCCCGGTTTTTCCGGTGATGGCGGTCCTGCAACTCAAGCTTCTTTCGGGCGAGTTTTTGGGATGGCATGTCGGACAGGCGGCGGGCTTTACATATCCGACAGTGACAACGGGGCCATCAGGATCATCGATGGCGCCGGGGTTATCAACACCTGGTGGTACGGATTTAGCTTTAACACGAACTTGGTTGAGTTGGGTTCGAATGACGTTGTTGCTGTCTCAGATGGCGGCTCGGACCAT
>VBFO01000029.1:1873-2290 GCA_005881025.1 Chloroflexota bacterium
TCGCTGATACCGGAAGCAACTCACTTCGAGAGTACAACCTGACTACTCAGGTCCAGACGGTTCTTGCCGGCAACGGAACGCCCAGTCTGTCAGGGGACGGAGGGCAGGCCACATCGGCCCAGCTTGGGGCGCCGTTTGCCCTTGCGATGGACGCGGCGGACTACCAATATGTGGCGGATACGCAAGACAGCGTCATCCGTAGGGTGTCACCGAACGGAGTTATCACCACGGTGGCTGGCAATGGAACCCCCGGGGCTTCGGGGGATGGCGGACCAGCCACAAGCGCGTCGCTCTATCTTCCACGGGGAGTGGCGGTTGGCCCTCAGGGCGATCTTTTCATCAGCGACACAGGGAACGATCGGATCCGAAAGGTTGATCGCACCACAGGCGTGATCTCAACTCTGTCGAGCATCAAGT
>VBFO01000029.1:2473-26002 GCA_005881025.1 Chloroflexota bacterium
GCAATGTCTACATCGCGGACACGGCCAACAATCGAATTCGAAGAGTAGACCATGCGACCCGGAGGATCTCCACTGTGGCAGGCAACGGCACCCTTGGGCCAGCTGGCGACTCTGGCTCGGCGAGGTCGGCTCAGCTGGGTGCGCCATGGGGCGTCGTCACGGACGCTGAAGGCAACATCTACATCGCCGATACGTTCAACCAGCGTATTCGCATTGTTGACTCCCAGGGACAAATTCGGACAGTGGTCGCTAATTGTCAGCTGAGGCCCGGGTGGGCGGGCGACGGAGGCTCAACTACCTTTGCCAGCCTGAACTATCCGGTGGGGCTGGCAGCCGACCAGTTCGGCAACATATTTATCGCCGACTTGGGCAACAACCGAGTTCGCGGGGTGGCCCCGGTTGTCAGTGCACGACAGAGCGTTTGTCCCTCGCCGAGTGGTACTCCTGGAGCACGGGGAACCACTCAGAGCCCAATTAGTTCGCCGCACCCCCGAGTGGTCTCTGGTCGACACGACCAAGGACCTCTAATGTCGGACATGCCGACTCGGGCGTCATCGCATCCATTTGCGGTATCCAGGCCTGCGATGCCCGCCCCGCGGACATTGCCTCGAGTAGGCGCCCAATCGTCCGGACAGTCGCGACAGCCTCAGCCAGCAGCAGCAATTCCAATTGGCCGAGCGATCAGCTCGATTGGTGATTCCCTAAACGCCCCGATCCTAAAATGGTCCGCCCCATCGATTATCGTACTGACGATCGTAACCGTGGCTTTCCTGCTGCATCAGCGACGCAAGAAGAGGAGACGTCACCCGCATAGATGAGCTGCCGTTTGCCTCTCTGGGAGGGCTGGGCCGACTCTGCTGAGTTCGGCGCCCTGCTTGACGCCGAGATCGCCGCCCTGAACGACCACAAGGGCTCGCGCTTGCTCGCCGACTGCCGCCGGCAGCGGGTCCTCAGCCCGGTCGATCAGCTTCGCGCGGACAAGGAGTGGACGCCACGGGCCCTCGCAGCCGGGCTTAAGCAGTTTGCGATTGTCCTCCCGGTGAGCGCGCTGGCGGCGATGAACCTGCGGGATCTGCTGGCCAAGGTTCCGAAGCGCGTCATGGAGATCGGCTACTTCGCGACCGTCGAAGAGGCGCGGGCGTGGCTCGCAACTCCGATCGCATGACGGCCACGTGAGGGCTCGGAATCCTCGCCTGCACCCAAACGTGTTTTTGCGCACGATTACGCGTCTTGCGCGTCAGATTCCGTGTGTTTGCGCACAAAACGCGATTCAGGACTCAGTAGAGAGACTTGATACGCACCGGCTCGGGTGGCGTCCAGCCCTCGAGGAGGCTGCGGTCCAGCTCGTACACCTCAACGCCAAGGGGGTGGCAGCTGGCGAGCGGGTCGGAGCCCTCCGGTCCCCAGCCCCACTGCGAAAGGTCGCCGCTCGGGCACGTCGAGATCGCGCATAGAAGATCGATCTCCGCGAAGAACTCGAAGAAGTCTCCTTTGCGCGCCGGGCTTGGCTCCATGAAGTAGATCTCGTGCACGGGGTCGAGGCCGGTGACCTGGAACACGTTCAGCACGTCGT
Organism: Chloroflexota bacterium; assembly: GCA_005881025.1. Lineage (GTDB taxonomy): Bacteria > Chloroflexota > Dormibacteria > Dormibacterales > Dormibacteraceae > CF-54. Next base: position 4,047 of record VBFO01000029.1, read on the forward strand.
GCACATCGAGCTCGGTCAGGTGGTAAGGCGCCACCGCGCGTGACAGGTTGCTGTGGCATGTCACGTCGTAGTCGCGGCCGTCGAGCAGCTTGTAGAGGTACGGGTCGCAGCGGCTGCCCAGCAGGTCGTGGCAGCGGCCACCGTTCGGCGTGGGCTCAGTCGAAAGCGTGTCATTGGTGATCGTCACCATCGGCCGCAGGTAGGGCAGGCACGACCACAGCCTGTCGAAGGTGGTGACATGCGCTCCCTGCAGCTGCCGAGTTCGCGCGGCCCAGAAGCGCTCGCGCGGGTTGTTCAGGTTCCAGAGATTCAGGTCACAGACCTGCGGCCCCTCGACCGTGACCAGGCGCACCACGGAGCCCGCCTGGACCGGCCATGCGTATCCGCTCCTGATTGGCACGACGTGGTCGTGAATGCGGCGACCGTCCTCGGCCCCGCGTGCAATCCGCGCGTAGAGGTCGCGATCGAAATCGAGGCGCCCAGGCACGTCGGGGTCGCGGTAGAGGTGCATCGCGCCATTGTGATCCGCGACATGCCTGGCTGCGGCGCGGCCCCTTCACGTGGCATGCTCCCGCCGTGCGCGTCGACGTCACGACCTGGAGTCTCGAGATGACCGATCCGTCCCAGCTGCGTCGGTCGCCCGCGCCGGCGGAACCGGTCGAGCTGCGAAGGGCTGGGCGGCCGTCACCCGAGCTAGGCAGGTTCCTGTACACGGCGACAGGCGGCAACTGGTACTGGTTCAACCGGCTGCCGTGGACGTACGAGCAGTGGCTGCAGCGGCTGAGCCATCCCCGCGTGGAGACGTGGGTCATGTACTCGGATGGCACACCCGCCGGCTACTTCGAGCTCGACGGAAGCGCAGATGACGATGTCGAGATCGCGTACTTCGGTGTGATGCCCGCCTTCATCGGCCACAAGCTCGGCGGCTGGCTGCTCGGCGAGGCCATCAGCCGGGCGTGGGCGATGGGTACTCGGCGCGTATGGGTGCACACATGCTCGCTGGACGCACAGCAGGCCCGAGCCAACTACGAGGCGCGTGGCATGCGCCTCTTCAAGGAGGTCACCGAGCCGATGGAGGTGCCCGAGGTCACGCCCGGACCGTGGCCCGGTGCAGGCGTGCGCGGTCCCCACATGTCCCCGCCCACGCCGCAGCTGAGGGGAGGAGCAGATGTCGAGGGTTGAGGCCGAGGTTCGCTAGTCGGGGAGCAGCGCCACCGCTTCGATTTCGAGGAGCAGCTCGTCCCGAACCAGGCGGCTCACCTCGACCAGCGTGCTGGCCGGCCGGTGAGGCCCGAAGAACTCCTGGCGCACGGGGTTGATGAGCGGCCGCAAGGTGACGTCGCGCATGAAGATCGTCACCTTCGCCACGTCTGAAGGCGATGCGCCCGCCGCGTCGAGGATGCGCTGTAGGTTGCGGAAGATCTGGCGCGTTTGCTCGACTATGTCTCCAGCGCCCACGACGTTGCCCTTCTGATCCGTGGCCACCAGCCCGGACACGTACAGGGTCTTGCCGGCGATGACCGCGTCGGAGAAGTGACTGATCGGTTCCATGAGACCCGGCACCCGCAGCGTTTTCAGGTTCGGCACGCGGCAAGGGTAGCTGAGCGCGGACTAACATCTGGTTCCGCCTCCGATGACGCCTGATTTCACTCAATCGGCCAGCGGGCTGGAGCCGCCCACGGTCCTCGACCATGTCCTGATGCCCGTGGCCGATCTCGGCGACGGCGCGCGCCGCCTGTACGACCGGTTCGGCCTGCAGGGGATCCCCGGCGGCCGGCACCCAAAGGTGGGCACCGCCAATTTCATAGTGCCGCTCGGCCGGCAGTACCTGGAGCTGATCGCGATCGTCGATGCGGGCGAGGCGGCGGGCAGCCGCCTCGGCGCCCGGGTGGCCAGGGCGGTCAGGGAGGGCAAGACGTTCGTGGCCTGGGCGCTGCGGACGACCAACCTGGATGCGGTTCGGGCCAAGCTGATCGATGCGGGCTGGGATCTCCCGCCGATGGTGGAGGGATCGCGCACCCGGCCCGATGGGCAGGTGCTCAGGTGGCGGACGCAGGACACGGAAAAGGATCCCGATCCTGTCGCGATCCCGTTCGTCATCGAGTGGAACATCCCCGAAGGCCTGCACCCCGGACAGGCGGCGGCCACTCATCGGAACGGCGTGGCCGCGATCAAGCGTGTGGTCGTGGGCGCTCGCGATCCGGAAACGGTCAGCCGCCGGCTGGCCCTGCTCCTCGGCACGACGCACATTTACGAGGTGCGCCGATCGGAGAACGAAGGCGTTGAGGAGCTCGTGATCGAGCATGCGCGGGGCGAGACGGTGATCCGTTGAGCGGCAGGCTCGATGGTCGCGTCGCCGCCATCACCGGCTCGAGCCGCGGAATCGGGCTCGCGGTGGCGCGGGCCTTTCTCGCCGAAGGCGCCGGGGTGGTCGTCAACTCGCGCGACCAGGCGGTGGCTGAAAAGGTGGCGCATGAGCTCGGCGCGGGCGCGGTCGGAGTCGGCGCTGATGTGACGGCGGAGGCGGGCGCGGAAGCCATCATCGGGGCTGCGCTGGAAGCCTTCGGCCGGCTCGACGTGCTGGTCAACAACGCCGGCATGCCGGCGGCTGCGGACACCCTCGACCTGAAGCTGGACCTGTGGCGGAGAGTCGTGGACCTCAACATGACCGCCGTCTTCCTGTGCTCGCGCGAGGCGGCGCGTCACATGCTCTCGGCGGGAGGCGGGGCGATCATCAACACGGCGTCGATGCAGGCATTCGCGCCCTTTCCGCGCCGCCTCGCCTACGGCTCGACCAAGGCGGCGGTGGTGATGATGACCAGGATCATGGCCGCCGAGTGGGCGCCCACGATCCGGGTCAACGCAGTGGCGCCGGGATACGTGCGCACCGCAATGACCGAGAGGCTGCGGGAGGAGGGCCGCCTCGATTTCGACGCCATCGCACGCCGCACGCCGCAGCGCCGCATGGCGGAGCCTGAGGAGGTGGCGGGCGCGTACACCTTTCTTGCCACCTCCGACGCGTCCTTCGTGACTGGCGAGACGATCGTCGTCGACGGCGGCTGGCTTTCGTTCGGAGCTTACGAGGGGATCTAGCAACCCCGCCCCTTATTTACGGCCTGGAGGTCAGCGTCAAACCTTCGACCGGGATCTCCGGCTTCTTGCCGTCGATCAGGTCCGCCACGATGCGGCTCGAGCCGCACGCCATGGTGAAGCCCATGTGCCCGTGGCCGCTGTTGATGTAGAGGTTGTCGGGCCCGGCCTGTCCCAGGATGGGCGGCCCGTCGGGCGTCATCGGCCGGTTGCAGGCGCGGTAGACGCCCTGGTCGTATTCGGCTGCGTCGGGCAGAAGGTCCTGCGTGAGCTTGCGGATCAGCCTCAGGTCGTGTTCGTTGTAAGTGGTCTCGTAGCCTGTGAACTCGGCGCTGGATGTCACGCGCAGCCGGTCGCCGATGCGGCACCACGCGACCAGCAGCTCCTCGTCGACGCAGCCTATCCGCAGCTTCATACCACCGTTGCCCTTGATCGGAAATGTCGCGCTGTATCCCTTCGCCGGCGCGATGGGCAGCCGCACACCAACGCTGCGCGCGATCTTCGGGCTGTGCACGCCGGCGCTGAGCACGAACAGGTCGGCCGTCAAAGACCCGCCATCGTCCAGCGTCACCGACTGCACCTTGCCGCCTCTCGCCGACAGCCGGGTCACCCCATTGCCGAGCACGAACTTCGAGCCCATCCGCTCGCATGCCGCCTGCACTTGACGGCAGAACTTGACGCTGTCGCCGCTGGAGTCGGTGACGCCGTAGATCGCGCCGGCGATCTTGTGCTTGACCGGCGCGAAGTAGGGTTCGGCCTCGACGACGCCGTCCGGGTCGAGCACGTCCTGCTTCTGGCCGTGGTCCTGGACCAGCTTCATCTTCTTGATGCCGGCCTCGAACCGCTTGGGGTCTCGGTAGAGATACAGGAGCCCCTCGTGGATGTCGTCGTAGTCGATGCGCTCATCGGCTGCGATCTGGTCGAGCATTCGCTGGCTGTACTGGGCCAGCCGGAGCTTGACCAGGGTGTTCTTCTCGGCACGTTCCGCATTGCATTCACGCAGGAACTTCGCGCCCCAGATCGCCATGCCCGGAGCCTTGAACGGGTTAACGCGCAGGGCTGTGTCTTCTACGGTGAGCGACCGCAGCAGCTCGCCGGGGGCCGACGGCGATGCCCACGCGAAGGAGTGCCCGGCGGCGATAAGGCCTGCGTTGCCGGCGCTGGCCAGCGTCGCCACCTCGGACTCGCGGTCGACCACCGTCACCTCGTGGCCCGATTTCGCCAGGTAGTAGGCGGTGGTCACCCCGACCACGCCTGCGCCGATGACCACGACCTTCATCAGAACCGGGCCACCGTCATCGCGTCCATCTTCTCCCAGTCGACGTCGACGCCGAGCCCGGGTTTGGTCGGCACGAGCACCGTCCCATCGGGCTGCAGGTCGATCTCGTCCACCATGCCCGCGCCGTATCCGCCGACAGGCATGGGGAACTCGAAGTACTTGCAGTTCGCGACCGCGCCCATCACCTGCAGATTGGCGGCCTGAGTCAGCGTGTAGCCAAAGCTGTGGATCTCGCAGCGCCGGCCCAGCGCCTCGGCCAGGGTGGCTGTTTTCTTGGTGGCCGTGATCCCACCGGAGATGGCGGCGTCGATGCGCACGATATCCCACGCGCCGCTCGTCAGGTAGTTGGCCGACTCCTGGAACGTCCGCGTGTGCACCTCGCCTGAGGTCACTGCGACGTCCAGCGCATCGGCCAGCGTCCTGTATGCCGCGATGTGCTGATCACGCAGCGGCATCTCGAACCATTCGAAGCCCAGCTCGTCGAGCTTGCGGCCCACGCGCAGCGCGTCGTCCAGGCTGTAGGAGCCCACGGCGTCGACCATCAGCGCGATGCCAGGTCCCACCTGCTTGCGGATCGCCCTGCACAGCTCGATGTCGCGATCGGCATCGCCCCACACGTGGAGCTTGATCGCGCGGAAGCCTCGTTCCAACCAGTCCTCGGCCTCGTGCTGAAAGTCGGCCAGCGTCTTGTAGGTGAGCGAGCTCACGTAGGCGGGAAGGCTGTCGCGCTGCGCCCCGAGCAGCTTGTACACGGGAAGGCCGGCGGCCTTGCCCCCCAGGTCCCACAGCGCGCAGTCGATCAGGGCCAGCGAGTGCGAGGGGACGACCAGGATGCTCACCTCGTCGAGGCGTTGCCAGATCCGCTCTCGGTACAACGGGTCCTCGCCGATCAACAGCGGCTTGAGCTCGGCGAGGGCTGCAGCGACGGCGTGCGCGCCGAGATACGTGCTGCTCCCGGCCACGCCTTCGATGCCGTCGTCGGTCTTGATGCGAGCGATGACGTTGGCCAGGTTCATGATGAGCCGCTCGGCGAAGAGCATGGTCACGCCGGCGTCAACGACCTGCACCGAGACGTCGGTGATCTTCATCGCGTTGCGAACGCCGGCTCAGCTGACATAAAAGTTGATAGTTCGTGGCCGTATGCGGATGAGCTCGCCGTCACCAGGATGGCCGCCTTTGATCCATACCTCGATGTAGCGGTGGCCGCCGCCGGGCCCTAAGTACCTGTTTGCGATCGCGGTCACGAAGTCGATGCGTTGCGGTTCAGGCAGCCGTTCGATGGTTGCATCGCCGATCACCGTGACGATGTGATAAGGCCTCTCCGCAGTCGACACGGCCAGCGATGCCCGGCCGTCGCGCGCGAGCGCGCGTCCTTTATATGTGTTCGGCTGGCTGGCAATCAGCAGCTCGCCCTCGCGGTGCTCGAACCAGACCGGCAGCACGTGCGGATAGCCGTCGAGGCCGATGAAGCCCAGCTGGCCGATGATCGGCCGGCCGAGCAGGTCGGCCGCGCGGGGATCCACCTATTCCTTCTTGTCCCAGTCGAAGGGCCACAGGACGAAGAAGCCCACGGTTCCCGCGCGGCCGCGGTAGGTGACCTTCGCGCCATCCGGGATCAAGATCGCCTGCCCAGCCCTCGCCTTCACACTCCTGCCCTCGCTGACTATCTCGAGCTCGCCCGCCTGCACGAAGAGCACCTCGTCGTACTTGAGAGTCCAGTCCGCGAACTCGGCGTCGGTCGTGAACCTCATATAGCCGCCACCAAGCTGCGTCGTGCCCGCATGTGTGATGGAGCGGGCGAGCTCGAGGCCCGGCACGAGAGTGGTGAACGGGAGATCCTGGTCGGTCAGCAGCTTCGGCGCCGGTCTCTCCGCCATCGCTCGCTACGTTGTTACCGGCTCGAGGCTGGCGCCGGACGCCTCTTCGCCGAGACGCGCGGCGAGCTCGTCCAGGTTGTGCATGGAAAGCTCGTCCGCAGCCTGGCGGGGCGAGATGCCCTGCCGGTCCGCCCGCTCGAGCATGCCCTTCACCGTGTCGCGCATCACCTGCGAGACCATCTGGAACGACTGAGCCGCATCGGCCTCGATGACGCCGAGCAGCGTCCACCACCACCAGGCGTTCGCACCGCCATTGGCGACGTAGTCCGGGATGACGACCACGCCACGCTCCACGAGGCGTTCCTGCGCTTCATCCGTGGTCGGAATGTTGGCCGCCTCAACCACCATGCGCGCCCTGACCCTATCCGCGTTGGCCCCGGTGAGCACATCGCCGACCGCGGCCGGCACCAGCATGTCGGCGTCGATGTCGAGCCAGCTCTCACGCGGCCCCTGGCGGTCGTTCGGACCCAGCGCCGCTCGATCGATCTCGCCGAAGCTGCTGCGCGACGCGAGCAGGCGCTCGACGTCGAGCCCATCCGGGTTGGTGATCGTCCCGTTGACGTCCGCCACGCCGACGATTTTCGACCCCAACCTCGCCAGGTAGCGCGCGCTCGACCCGCCCATGGACCCGAACCCCTGGATGACGGCTCGCATGCCGTTGAGGTCCCAGCCCTTGTATTGGGCGCAGGCCGCCGCCGCCTCCGCGACCCCGTAGCCCCCGATGCAGTCGGCGAGCCCTATGCCCTCGACCTTGATCGCGAGCGCGCGCGTCACGCGTGCGCCGGCCGCTGCCGCATCGCCTGAGCGGTCGAGCATGGCCTGCACGGTCAGGCCCAGGCCATGTTCGGCGAACACCTCGTTGAGCAGCTCCTGCGTAACGCCGAGGTCCTCTGCGGTGCCCCAGCCAGCCCTGTAGAGCGGGGTCATCGCGCGGACGTATCGCGACAGCAGGGCGCGGGCTTCAGGGTCGTGAGGGTCGATGTCGACGCCGCCCTTGGCTCCGCCGCCCGGAAGGTTGAACGCCCCGTTCTTGTACGACATGGTCCGCGCCAGGCGCTCGACCTCGTCCAGCGTGACGCCGGACCGCATTCGGGTGCCGCCGCCGGCCAGGCCGTTAACCATTCGGTCAATGACCGCGTAGCCCCTGCGCCCGGTGACAGGATCGGTCCAGATCACACGCAGCCTCGGCTCCGATCGCGTCGCCATGTGACACCCCTCCTCAAACCTGGCCGCGCGATGCCGAATCAGCCGGCCTGAGCGAAAGTCTAGACAGGCCACAAGGTTGGCTTGACAGTCGCATAGGGCGATCTGATACTGAGCCCCTGTCGATGGAGTAGGTCGCCTGCCGCCGGCGCACTCTCGCCCCGATCGAAGGGAAGGAGGCGGCGGGCCGGGTTAGCGCATGGCCGACGCGATGGCCGGGTGCGAGCTCGAGCGGCTGAAACTAACGGGAGGTTGGTCGATGTTCAGACGGCGACTCCTGGCGGCGAGCCTGGCGGCTTGTGGAGCTTTGCTCATCGGTGCGTGTGGCAGCAGCAGCTCGGCTGGAGGCGGAGTGATCAAGGTCGGTATCACCGGGCCTTTCACCGGAGCGTACGCCGACCCCGGCACTGCCATCCGGAACGCGGGCGAGCTGGCCATCGCAGACATCAACGCGGCCGGCGGAATCAACGGAAGGATGCTGCAAGGGGTCCCGGAGGACGACGCGTGCGACGCCCAGCAGGGCACGCAGGCGGCTGAGAAGCTTCTGACCCAGGGCATCATCGCCATCGTCGGCGGTTACTGCTCGGGTGCGTCAATTCCCGAGAGCGACATATTGCACCGCACCGGCGACCTGCCCTTCATCACCGCTGCGTCCAGCAACCCGAAGTTCACCGAACAGGGCTATGACAACGTGTTTCGCATGGTCAGCCGCGACGACGCAGAGGCCCCTGCGGACGTCAGCTTCATGAAGGACTGGCTGAAGGCCAGCAAGATCGCGATCCTGCACGACAACACGACCTACGCTAAGGGCCTGGCCGACTCCGCCAAGACGGCGGCGGCGGCTTCCGGGGTGACCGTCACTTATTTCGATGCGATCACGCCCGGGCAGAAGGACTACAGCTCAGCCCTGACCAGGGTAGGCACGACTCACCCCGACGTGCTGTTCTACACAGGCTACTACCCGGAGTTCGGGCTCCTGGCGAAGGAGTACGTCTCCCTGGCTCCTTCATTCAAGTTGAACGGCGTCTCGGCCGACGTCGACCCGAGCGTGATCAAGGTCGCAGGCACGGCCCTCAACAACCCTGGGATCACCATCAACACGCTCCCGACGACCGAGTTCATCCACAACACACAGAACGACACGTTCACGCAGAAGTACCAGCAGAAGTACGGTCGAGCACCGGGTGACTACTCTTCATATGAGTACGACGGCATGACGGCGCTCGCTCAGGCGCTCAAGGACGACGGCGGCAAGACTGACGCGAAGAGTCTCAACGCCGCCCTCCACGCGGTCAGCATCTCGTCGGGCACCACCGGCTCGATCAAATTCGATTCGAAGGGTGACCGGCCGACGCCGCTGTTCCTGGCCGTCCACGCGAGCGGCAACCCGCCCACCTTCTCGCCGATCGCAATCCGCCAGAACGGCGCTTGGGTGGCTTCCAGCTAAGCCGGCTTCCGTTTCGACGACGACAGGTTGGGGGCGCATCGGGCGCCCCCGATCGTTCCTTTTCCAGGCGCGGTGGTCAACCGGCCCTCGGTGTTGTCTGACCGATGAATTTTCCGGCGCAGTGTCGGTCAGTACGCCGAATGCCCACTCACGGAGGCTGACGCCATGCGGAAACTGACCTATGGCATGAACCTGAGCCTGGACGGCTACATCGCCGCGCCCGGCGACGACCTCGGCTGGAGCGTGCCGAGCGACGAGCTGTTCCAGTGGTGGTCCGACCGGGTGGGCGCGACGGGCCTGGCCCTGTACGGGCGCAAGCTGTGGGAGACGATGAGCTCCCACTGGCCGACCGCCGACCAGAAGCCTGGCGCCACACCGGCGCAGATCGAGTTCGCCCGCCGCTGGCGGGACATGCCAAAGGTGGTGTTCTCCTCGACGATCAGCGCGGTCGACTGGAACGCCCGCCTGGTCACCGGCGACGCTGTCACCGAGATCACCCGGCTCAAGACTGAGGATGCCGGTCCCATGGACGTCGGCGGCGCCACCCTCGCCGCGGCGGCCATGCGGGCCGGGCTGATCGACGAGTACGCGATCGTCACCCACCCGGTCCTGGTGGGCGGCGGCACGCCGTTCTTCACGGCACTGGACAGCTGGGTGAACCTGAACCTGGTGGAGACCCGGACGTTTCCCGACGGCGTGCTCCTGACCAGGTACGAGACCAGGCGCTGAATACCCGACCTTGTATCGGCGCGGGCTCGGGCCACCCAAGGATCCCGTGGCAGTCAGGGGATCGGCTTGCGACACGCGCCGACCCGTCAATTTCTTGACTCACGCAGGACACTTTTACGGTTCTGGTGAGGCGCTGCTGACCGCCTCGAAGCCCCCCAGGTAGGCCTTCTGCACCCGCTCGTCCTTGGCGAGCTCCGACGCCTCACCCTCCAGCACGATGCGGCCGACCTCGATCACGTAGGCACGCTGCGCAATGGTCAAGGCCTGGCGCGCGTTCTGCTCCACCAGGAGCACCGTGGTGCCGCGGTCGGCGATCTCGCGCACGGTCCTCAACACGCTGCGGGCAAGAATCGGAGCCAGCCCCAGCGACGGCTCGTCGAGCATCAGCACTTTGGGGTCGGACATGATTGCGCGGCCGATCGCCAGCATCTGCTGCTCGCCGCCCGAGAGCGTGCCCGCGAGCTGCATCCGGCGTTCCAAGAGCCGTGGGAACAGCGCATAGATGGCGCCCTTGCGCTGTTGCACCATCGCCCTGTCCGAGCGGATCAGGTAACCGCCCAGGTTGAGGTTCTCCTCGACGGTGAGGACGTTGAAGATGCGGCGTCCCTCCGGCACGTGGCTGATGCCCATGGCCACGATGCCGTGTGCGCTGAGACCGACCAGGCTCTTGCCGTTGCAGGTGATCGACCCGCTGCGCGGTCGCAGCAGCCCCGAGATCGTGCGCAGCGTCGTGGTCTTGCCGGCGCCGTTGCCACCGAGGATGGCCACGATCTGCCCCGCGTCCGCCTGCAGCGAGATGCCCTTGAGGGCCTCGATGTTGCCGTAGAAGACGTGCAGGTCACGAACCTCGAGGACTGCCAAAGTCCTATGCCCCCTGCGCCCGTTCCATGAGGTCGTCCTCCTCCCGGCCGAGGTAAGCCTCGATGACTGCGGGGTGCTGCTGGATCTCGGCGGGTTTGCCGAGCGCGATCAGGCTGCCGTGGTCGAGGACGGCGATGCGGTCCGAGACCCGCATCACCAGCGACATGTCGTGCTCGATGAGAACCACCGTGATGCCAAGCCGGCGGATCTTGCGGATGATGCCGTCCAGCTCGACCTTCTCGGTCGGGTTCATGCCCGCCGCCGGCTCGTCGAACAGAACGAGATGTGGGTGCGCGGCCAGCGCGCGGGCGATCTCCACGCGGCGCTGGTCGGCGTACGAGAGCTCGGTGGCGAGCCGGCCGGCGACCGCCTCCATGCCCACGAAGCCGAGCCAGCGGCGGGATTCCTGGAGCGTGCGCAGCTCATCCTTGCGCTCGCCGGGCGTGTGCAGCATGGCCTGCCACGTCATGGTCCGGTGGCGGGGATACAGACCGACCATCACGTTCTCGAAGACCGCCATGTTCTTGAAGAGGCGAATCCCCTGGAAGGTACGGCCGACCCCGCGCGAGGCGATCACATGCGGGCGCAGGCCCACCACCGAACGGCCGTCGATGTGGATCCTGCCCGCCTTCGGCCTCTGGACGCCGGTGATGCAGTTGAACAGCGTGGTCTTGCCGCCGCCGTTGGGGCCGATGATGCTGAAGATCTCACCCCTTCGCACCTCGAAGGTGACGTTGTCGACGGCGCGCAGGCCTCCGAACTGCTGGACAACGCCCTCCACCTCGAGGATGGCCTCCCCTTCCTTGATGACTCGGTGGCCGGCCGCCGCGTGCCGGCGGTCGCGCTCCTCCATCTGCACCTGGTGCTCGCGCAGGATCTTCGCGGCCACGTCCTCGCCCTCTTCTTCCTGGAGGCCGTAGAAGGGTTTCGGCTTGCGCCTGATCCGCGCCCACAGGCCCTGCGGCATGACCAGCATCATGCCCACCAGAAGGACGGCAAAGATCAGCAGCCGCTGGTCGGCGAACTGCCGCAGCACCTCCGGCAGCCCCACCACCACCAGCGCGCCCAGAAGGACCCCCGGAAGGCTGCCGGTGCCGCCGAGCACGATCACGATCAGGGCGAGGACCGACAGCGAGAAGGTGAAGCTCGTGGGGTCGATGGCGCCGATCCTGGTGGCGAAAAATCCGCCCGCGAGGCCGCCCCACATCCCGCCCATCACGTAGGCGAACAGCTTCAGCCTGAGCGAGGGCACTCCCACCGACTCGGCGGCGAACTCGTCCTCTCGGATCGCGATCCAGCCTCGGCCCAGCCTCGAATGTTCGAGGTGCTGGGCGAAGATCATGGCCACAGCCAGCAAGACCAGGCCGACGATGAGAAAGTCGAACTGGGTCTGAAACACGTAGCCAAAGGCTTCGGGAAAGGGAATCTGGAGGATGCCGTTCGGACCGCCGGCGTAGTCCCAGTTGGTGAACGTGACCCGGGTCATCTCACCGAAGCCCAGCGTCACGATCGCGAGGTAGTCGCTGCGCAGGCGCAGGGTTGGATAGCCGAGGATGGCGCCGGCCGTGCCTGTGAAGAGCACTGCCAGCGGGACAGTCGCGAAAAAGTTCCAGTGGGTCTGGGTCATCAGCAGGGCGCTGGTGTAGGCGCCGATCGCGAAAAAGGCCGCGTAGCCCAGGTCGAGCAGCCCGGCGAACCCGACCACGATGTTCAGCCCCAGCCCGAGCATGGCGTAGGTGGCGACGCTGACCATCACCGAGGTGAAGTACTCGTCCCCGTCCACGTAGGCGACGGCACCCATGACCAGCAGAAAGGCGATCACGCGCGACCAGTACGGGACGCTGTCAACTCGGTTCAGCCACTGGGTGAAACGGGGGTCTTCGCCATAGAGCCGATACGCCAGCATGCGAACGAAGGCCAGGGCGAGGAAGATCACGAAGATGGTCAGCATCAGCTCGTCTGCTGTCACATGCGCTCCGCCACGCGCTCGCCGAAGAGCCCGGTGGGCTTGACCACGAGGACTGTGATCAGGACGCCGAAGACGATCACGTCCTCCCATTTGCCAGACAGGTACCCGGTGGTGTAGGCCTCCAGCAGTCCGATCAGCATGCCCCCCGCCATCGCCCCCGGGATGTTGCCGATGCCGCCCAGCACCGCGGCGGTGAAGGCTCGAAGGCCGAGCAGAAATCCCATCGTGAACTGGATCTGCACGTAGTAAAGGCCGAGCATCACGCCGGAGGCCGCGGCCAGCATCGCGCCCAGCACGAACGCCAACCGGATGACCTGGTTCACGTTGATCCCCATGAGCCGGGCCGCGTCGTGGTCGACCGCCAGCGCCCGCATGGCGGTGCCGAGCGTGGTGCCCTGCACGAACGCGACGAGGCCGCCCATCAGGAGCAGGCTCACCACCACCAGGGCGATCTGCACGTAGGTGACGTGCACGGGCCCGAGGAACATCCCCTCGGCGGGGAGGAGGTTGGGCGGGTAGGCCTCGATGGCCGGGCCCCAGATGAGCTCGGAGCCGTTCTGCAGCACCAGCGACATGCCGAGCGCGGTGATCAGGATGGCAAGCAGCGAGCGGTTGAGGAGGGGCTTGTATGCGAACTGGAGGATGCCGAGGTTGACGATCGCCGTGCCGAGCATCGGGACCACGAACGCGACCACGATGGCGAGGAAGAGGGGTAGGTGCTCGAGGCCCAATGACACCAGCAGGGTCCAGCCGATGAACGCGCCCACCATCGACAGGTCGCCCTGGGCGAAGTTGATCAGCCTGATGATCCCGTACACGATCGTGTAGCCAAGCGCCACCAGGGCGTAGAACGAACCGACAGTGAGCCCGATCACCGTGTACTGAAGAAACGGCCCCATCCCTTGCCCTCTCTACAGCCCCGGACAGGCATCCTGCGCGAGGCTCAGGCCCAGCCCGGCTTGGAACCGTATCGTACAGGTGGCTTCGGCGACTGCACGGTCCTGGTGCGGCGCGCGAGCCGGCAGGAGGATGGAACGCGATGCAGCGGCTTGACGTCGCCGTGCTGGGAGGCGGTGTGGCCGGGCTGACGGCAGCCTACCTTCTCCGCGACCGCCAGCTCGAGGTGTTCGACGCGGCTTCCCACATCGGCGGCAGGACCCGATCCCTGCAGCAGCCCGACGGCATCTGGCTCAACACCGGCGCCCAGTACGTGTCCACGGATCGCATCAAGGTGGTCGAGCTGGCGGACGCCGTCGGGGCCAGGCTGATCACCGACGAGAACCTGGAGCAGTACTGGCGAGGCCTGTACCCCAAAGACCGTGACACTCGCTCCGAGATCGAGAGCTGCATCGAAAGGATCACCGCTGAGCAGATGCACCGCCGGCCGGCTTCGCTGCCGGAGCTCGACGACCAGCCCTTCGACCAGTGGCTCGGCGATGTATCGCCGGCCACTCATCGCTTCTTCGACCGGTGGTGCCAGATCATGAACTCGGGCTCGTCAGTCGAGATCTCGCTGTATGGAGCGCTGTGGCTGTGGGGCGACCAGCGCAGCACGCCCTGGACTGACCGGCCGGTGCCGCGCCACGATCGTGGCGACTGCGTGTTCGACGGCGGCACCAACGAGTTCACAAAAGCGCTGGCGCGCGCGATCGGGGACCGCGTGTCGCTGCAGTCGCGAGTGCGGTCCGTCCGCGCTGCGGACGGCGGCCACGCCATCGAGGTCGACGGTGAGCGCGAAACCCGCCAGGTGTGGGCGAGGCACGTCGTCTCAGCAGTGCCGGCGCCGGTGGCCGCAGAGGTGATCGACGGTTTGCCCGGCTGGAAGCGGCAGTCGCTCGGGGCGGTGCGTTACGGCCGTTTCCTGACCACGAACATCGTGGTGAGCGGTAGGGGCGCGCAGCCAACCCGGTACCCGCTCACATGCTCGCGATCGGATGTCCCGTACAACCTCGACGCCTTCGTGATCAGAACGCCGGAAGACTTCGACGAGCATGGCGGTTGTTTCCACAACATCGTCGGCGACCCGACCGCGCGTGTGGTGTGGGACGACCCCGACGACACCATCAAGACCGGCACGCTGCTCGAGCTGTTCCGGCTGTATCCGCAGTATCGCGAGCGCGTGGTCAGGGTGGAGGTCCGGCGCTGGCCGCACGGCATGCCGCTTTACAGCGTCGGCCGTATGAAGACGTTCGACCACCTGGCGGAGCCGGTGGGCGGAATCTTCTTCTGTGGCGACTACACATGGGCTTCGAACATGGAGGGCGCGGCCCTCAGCGGTGAGCGCGCCGCGGCCCAGGTTCAGCGCGCGTCATGAGCCCACGCACGGCGCCGAGCAAGAATAGGGCCGTGCAGGCGCGGCGATCGGTGCTGCTGGCGGACGGGACCATTGCCCACGGAGCTCGGCCGCGAATGGAGGAGGAGTTCCTGCTCGAGGCCCTCCGCTGGATGATGAAGTCGCGCCTCTACGACCAGAAGGTGATCGCTTTGCAAAGGCAGGGATTGTTCGGCGTCTACTCGCCTGGCATCGGGCAGGAGGCCTGCATCATCGGCTCGGCGATGGCGGTCGACCCGGTGCGGGACTGGATGGTCCCGCAGTACCGGGAGCTGATGGCCACCGTGCACCACGGCCTTCCCCTGGAAGTGATCACAGCCCAGTACCTGGGCAAGATCGGCCCGGCGCGAATCCCCGAAGGAGTCAAGGTGCTGCCCACCCAGGTCTCGATCGCGGCCCAGCTGCCGCAGGCGACCGGGCTCGCGTGGGGCCTCCGGCTTCGCCGGCAGGACTCGGTGGTCATCACCTATGTCGGCGACGGCGGCTCGTCCGAGGGCGACTTCCACGAAGGCCTGAACCTCGCGGGCGTGACACGGGCGCCGATCGTCTTCTTCCTTTCCAACAATCAGTGGGCGATCTCCACGTCGCGAAAGGTGCAGACCGCGACCCGCAACTTCGCGCTGCGCGCTGCAGGTTACGGGTTTGAAGGCGTGGAGGTGGACGGCAACGACGTGATGGCCGTGTACGACGTCACGTGCGAGGCCGTCGAGCGGGCACGCAGCGGTGGGGGGCCGAGCCTGATCGCTGCGGAGACCTACCGCATGAGCTTTCACAACACGACCGACAACCCCTCGCGGTACCAGGACCAGAAGGACTACGACGAGGCGCGCTCGCGCGACCCCATCGAACGGGTTCAGAAGTACCTCGCGGGCCTCGGCCTGTGGGACGCCAAACGTGAGGCGCAGTGGACAGAGGAGATCCGCGAGGAGAACGAGCGAGCCATGAAGATGGCGACCGAAGCGCCGGCGCCGCGACCCGAGGATGTTTTCGCAAACGTCTACGAGGAGCCTCCGCCGCGGGTGATTCGGCAGCGCGCCGACCTGGTCGACGGGCAGGGAGGCTGAGCTTGGCTGAGCGCAACATCGTCGAGGCCATCAACAGCGCCCTGGCCGAGGAGATGGAGGCCGATCCCCGCGTGATGGTGCTCGGGCTCGATGTCGGCAAGCTGGGCGGGGTCTTCCGCACCACGAGCGGGCTGGTGGACCGATTCGGAGCCGAGCGCGTTGTGGACACGCCGCTCGCCGAGGCCGGCATCGTCGGTGCCTCGCTCGGGCTCGCCCTCGCCGGCATGGTTCCGGTCGCCGAGATCCAGTTCCTTGGTTTCACCGCGCAGGGGTTTCATCAGATCGGGCCGCAGCTCGCCAAGTACCGCCAGCGCTCTCGCGGCCGCTACCACTGCCAGGTCACCATCCGGGCCCCTTTCGGCGGCGGCATCCGCAGCCCCGAGTTCCACTCCGATGGGGTCGAGGCGCAGTTCGTCCAGTCGCCCGGGATCAAGATCGTCATGCCGTCCAATCCGTACGACGCCAAGGGCCTTCTCATCGAGGCGATCCGCGACCCCGACCCGGTGCTGTTCTGCGAGCCGGACCGCCTGTACCGCGGCCGCCGCTCCGAGGTCCCGGACGGCGCCTACACCGTTCCTTTCGGCAAGGCGCAGCTCGTACGCGAAGGGGAGCAGGTGACGCTGGTCGCCTGGAGCGCGGCGGTCGAGCTGTGTCTGCGCGCGGCCGATGCGCTGGTGGCGGACGGCATCTCCGCGGCGGTGCTTGACCTGCGCACCCTGGTGCCACTTGACGTCGAGACGTTGTGCGCGCAGGTGGCCAAGACGGGCCGGTGCGTGGTCGTGCATGAGGCGCCCCTGTCGGCAGGGTTCGGGGCCGAGATCTCGGCGACCCTGATGGAGGAGGTCTTCTACGACCTCGACGCGCCGGTCGCTCGCGTCGCCGCCTTCGACGTGCCATTTCCGCCCGCCTCGCTGGAGGACTACTACCTGCCGTCGCTCGACCGCGTGGTCGCGGCCGTCCGCCGCACCATGGAGGCGTGACCGGAGTCCACAACGACTTGCATACAAAAGGACGCTATTCCGCGCGAATTTCGTTCGGGTGCATGCAAACGGCGATTCGCGCCGCTGGCGGCTAGAGCTCGACCGACGATCCGGCCCCCCTGGCTTTCGCCTCCCGATAGACCAGGCCGGACGCGGCCAGGTCCTCGACCGCGTGGCCCATCGACTTGTAGACGGTGATCTCGTCGTCGGAGCCCCGTCCGGGCCGCTTGCCCAGCAAGACCTCGCCCATCTCGCTCGCCTTCTCGGGGTCCATACCGGCGAGCTCCATGCAGCCGGCCGGCGGCGCGCTGAACGCGGCCGCGCGCGACTCGACGAACAGATTTGCTGCGTCCGCCAGCGCGCGGTCTAGCTCGCCGTGTGGAGCTGAGTAGCCGACTGACGTGACGTGCGTGCCCGGCCCGACCCATTCGCGCCTGACGACCGGGGTGCTCGAGTGCGTGCACATGGCGATGACGTCGGCGCCGCGGGCGGCCTCTTCGAAGCTCTCGACCGCGTGCGCTTTCGGATTCAGGGCGGCGAGCTTGCGCGCGCTGTCGATTGCCCGGGAAGCGATCCGGATCTCCTGGAAGTCCCGCACGCGCGGAAAGATCTCGAGGTGCGCGTGCCCCTGCACTCCGGCGCCGATGATCGCGAGCACCCTGGAGTCCTTGCGCGCCAGGTGTCGCGTTGAAACCGCGGCCGCGCCCGCGGTGCGGATGGCGGTGATGCGCGTGCCGTCCATCACCGCGACCGGCGATCCAGTGGCCGGGTCGAACAGCGCGATCAGCGCCTGGTGCGACGGTAGCCCGGCGGCGTCGTTGTGAGGGAAGACCGAGACGAGCTTCACGCCTAGGCCGAGGCCGGCGCCGTAGCCGGGCATCGTGCCGAGCCAGCCGTCGTGCTCGGTGGTGACCGCGGTGCGGCCTGGTACCTCGACCTTGCCTGAGCTCACTGCGCGAAACCCTTCCTCCAGCGCATCGAGCAACCGGTCGAGGTCGAGCAGGGCCGTCACCTCGGCCTGGCTGAGCATCAGCACCTTCATCTCGGCGCCGGGATTGTGTCACTGTCGAGTCACATGGAGGCGAGGGGCATCCTCGAGCGGCTCGTGCGCATCCCTTCGCAAACCGGCCACGAGCAGGCCGCGGCCGAAGCGCTCGCAGGTTGGTGCCGGGAGGCAGGCCTCGAAGTTTCAACGCAGGAGGTCGAGCCCGGCCGGCCCAATGTGCTTGCGACGTGGCGGGCCGGCCGCGGGCAGCGCCTTCTGCTCACCGGCCACATCGACACCGTCCCCGTCGGCGAGGGATGGACGCGCGACCCGCACGGCGCCGAGACCGCCGGCGGGCGCCTTTACGGTCGCGGTGCATGCGACATGAAGGGCGGGCTGGCGGCGATGCTCGGGGCCATCGTTGCGCTGCGTGCGCGCGGCGAGCAGCCGGCCGGCGATGTGACGCTCGCTGCTGCCGTTGGCGAGGAGGAGGATTCGGCCGGCACGCGGGCGATGGTCAAGCGCGGCATCAAGGCCGATCGCGCGGTGCTCTCAGAGCCGACCGCGATGCATCTGGTGCTGGCCAACCGCGGCCTGCTCAACTACCGCATCGTCGTCAAGGGCGCGTCGGTGCACGCGTCGGCGCCGGCGCTGGGTCGCAACGCGGTCACCGCGGCCGCGCGAATCGCGCTTGAGCTGGAGGCGACCGGAAGCGAGCTCAGCCAGCGCTCGCATCCGGTCTTTGGGCCGCCGAGCCTTACGGTCGGCACCATGCATGGCGGCACACGGCCGTACGTCGTGCCAGACCGGTGCGAGATCGAGGTCGACCGGCGGCTCAATCCCGGTGAGAGCGCCGAGCAGGTGGTCGGAGAGCTGCAGGACGCCATCGCGCGCGTGAAGGGGAGCCTGCCCTGGCTCGAGGCGGAGATCATCGCCGGGCCTGACTACATCCCGTTCGAGATCCCGCCGGACCACGGGCTGGTGCGCTCGATGTCGAAGGCGATGGAGGCGGCCGGCCTGCCCCCGCGCACCTCGTCCTGGCGCGCCGCGAGTGACGCCGGCTTCCTCGTCCACGGCGCGGGGATACCATGCGTGCTGTTCGGTCCTGGGGACATCGAGCAGGCCGCCCACCGGCCCGACGAGTGGATCGATCTCGAAGACCTCGACGCGGCGCAGCGCGTGTTCGAGCACCTGATGCTCAACGGGTAGCCAAGGAGGTGGCGGATGGCGGCGTTTCCTGACGAGGAGTACGCGGAGAGGCAGGCGCGAACCCGGACGAAGATGGCCGAGGCCGGCGTCGACGTGCTGATCATCACCGACCCGGCGAACATGAACTACCTCACCGGCTACGACGCCTGGTCGTTCTACGTCCCCCAGGCGGTGATCGTTCCAGCGAATAGTGACGCGCCCTACTGGTACGGCCGGAGCATGGACGCGCAGTCCGCGGTGCTGACCACGACCCTGCCGCGCGACCACATCCTCAGCTACGCCGACGACTACGTCGAAAACCCGGCCAAGCACCCGTTCCAGTTCCTGGGCTCAGTGCTCAAGGAGCACGGCCGCGAGCGTGCGCGCATCGGCTACGAGGGCAACGCGTATTTCTTCACGGCCAGGAACCTGCAGGTGCTGACGGAGTCGCTGCCGCTTGCGAAGTTCGTGGACATCGACCTGATGGTCAACTGGGTGCGCACCATCAAGTCGGATCGGGAGATCGAGGTGATCAGGCAGGCGGCCCGGATCGTCGAGAGCGTGATGCGGGTCGCCATTGACGCAGTCACCGTCGGCACGCGCCAGTGCGACGCGGCCGCACTCATCTCCGAGGCTCAGATCCGAGGCACCAGGGAATACGGAGGCGACGCGCCGGCCAATCCTCCGTCGATCCTCAGCGCGGAGAACGCCGCCACGCCGCATGCCTCATGGTCGGACAGGCCATTTCGCCACGACACCGCCACGTTCCTGGAGCTCAGCGGCTGCCGGCTCCGCTACCACTGCGCGATGTCGCGCACCGTCTACCTGGGCCAGCCGCCCGCCGACATGCTGCGCGTGGCCGAGGCCACCAAAGAGGGCTACGAGGCGGCGCTGGCGACGGTCAAGCAAGGCGCGCTCTGCCGGGACGTGGCAGCTTCGTGGACCAATACCATCAGCAAGCACGGCCTCACCAAGCCGTCGCGCATCGGCTACTCGATCGGCGTGAACTACCCGCCCAACTGGGCC
The DNA here is from genome assembly GCA_005881025.1 of Chloroflexota bacterium. GTDB lineage: Bacteria > Chloroflexota > Dormibacteria > Dormibacterales > Dormibacteraceae > CF-54. Next base: position 24,077 of record VBFO01000029.1, read on the forward strand.
GACCACACCGCGAGCCTGCGCGACATCGACACGACGGTGATGGAGCCGAACATGGTCTTCCACCTCATGCTCGGCATGTGGATGGAGGGCTGGGGCTTCGAGCTCAGCGACTGCTTTCGCGTGACTGAGACCGGGCATGAGGTGTTCGCGGACTTTCCCCGCCAGCTGTTCGTGAAAGATTGACATCGCCGCTCGCGGTCGTGACCGGCGGGTCGCGCGGGATTGGCCGCGCTTTCGTGCTTGAAGCGGCCAAGCGTGGCTATCGCGTGGTTTTCAGCTACCGCAGCCGGCAGGCTGACGCTGCCGAGACGGTGAGGTTGGCCGCCGCGCTCGGAGGTGAGGCGATCAGCGTGCGCGCCGACCTCGAGCGATTCGAGGATGTGCAGGCGGTGGCGAATGTCGCGCAGGAGCAGGGCGCGGTGAGCCTGCTCGTCAACAACGCGGGCATCGGCGAGGAGTTCACTCTCGAACAGCTGACGCGTGAGGGGTGGGAGCGATCGATCGCCATCAACCTCACCGCGCCGACATTCCTGGCCAAGGCGTTCAAGTCCGACCTCGTCGCGCAGCGCGGAGCGATTCTCAACGTGAGCAGCGACGGCGGCGTCGCGGGCTCGCTGCATGGCGCGCCATATGGCGCCACCAAGGCGGGCCTCATCGGCCTCACCAAGACCCTCGCGCGCGAGCTCGCGCCGCACGTGCGAGTCAACGCCATCGCGCCCGGCCCGGTCGCGACCGAGCTGTGGTATGCGATCGATCCCGCGGTGCAGGAGCAGGTGATGGAGCGCGAGATGCCGCTCAAACGCATCGCTCAGCCGGAGGACATCGCGCGCTCCGGCCTTGACATCGCCTCGTGGCCGGACGCGTCAGGGATCGTCGTCCTGTTGGACGGCGGAAGGATCATGTGAGGGCGAGCACATGAAGGTGGTGGTCGTCGGGGCCGGGCTGTCGGGGCTTGTCGCCGCGACCGAGATCCAGGCCTCAGGCCATGACGTGGTGGTGCTCGAGGCCCGCGACCGGGTCGGGGGACGCGTCTTTACGCTGCGCGAGGGGTTCGCGGGCGGTCAGTTCGCCGACCTCGGCGCCGAGATCATCTACCACGGCCAGAACAACATCGCCGAGCTATGCCAGAAGCACGGCGTCGAGCTAACCGAGGAGTTCAGCCTGGGCACCGACGTGCCCGACCTGATCTTCGGCGGCGAGCGGCTCGACCGCGACGCGGCCGCCGAGATCGTCAACGAGCTCCGAGAGGACATCAAACTCACGAAGCCTGCGTACTACGAGTCGGTCGCGCAGTGGCTTCGGCGCGCGCGCGTCTCCCACCAGGCGGAGCTGCTGCTGGCGGCGATCGCGCAGTCGACGCCGGCGGCGCCGCTGCGAGTGGCCGACGCGCAGGAATTGAACGTCGAGCTGTCGTGGGGCGAGGCCTACCGCAAGATCAAGGGCGGCAACGACACGCTCCCGCGCACGATGGCCGGGAAGGTCGACGTCCGCCTGCAGCAGGCGGTCCGGCTCGTGGATTGGGGCCACGCGAACCTTGGCGTCGAGACCGAGCGCGAGACATTCCATGCAGACCGCGTAGTGGTTACGGTGCCGGGACCGCTGACGCTCGAGCTCGGCTTCGTGCCGGCCCTGCCCGAGGAGAAGGTTCGTGCTCTGCTCCAGCTGCGCTACGGCAATGCGACGAGGCTGGTGGTGCAGTATGCCGAGCGGGGCCTGGTCAAGCAGGCCATCGGGTCGGGCTGCTTCACCGACAGCATGCCCGGGTTCATCATGGAGCAGACGGTGCACCAGGGCGGGGACCACATCATCGTCGCCGGCCTTGCCGCGGGCGACGTCGAACCGTCAGGGCTGAGCGACGACGAGATCCTCGACGGCGTCGACGCCACCATGAGCTCAGTGGTCGGCAAGCCCATCAAGCGCGTGGCC